>CAJQQJ010000102.1 GCA_905480445.1 uncultured Alphaproteobacteria bacterium
TGTTTTCGTCATCATCTCTTTCAGAAAGACGGCGCCACTCATCGTCGTTCCAATCATCCAGTTTGCGGTAGGTTGCACCAATGACGTTAAAGTCTTCAGTACAGGCAAGGTATGACCCAAAAGAAACTGGGTTATTAGAGCCCTCACCGCCATTGTTCGAAAGGTAAGTTAACTGACCTCGTTTAGCGTTAACTTGATAATCTGACCTATCTACTAGATCCAGTGACGCAATCCCCCCAGCCAAAACTATAGCATCAAAAGAACCTAGATCTTCACTGTTGCGTTTTGACAGTTTCCACTTACCGTCACACCACTCAAAGTCTTCGATCAAGCAATTCAGATGCACATCGATGCCAGTTAACAGCCTTTCACATATTACTCGCGGGTTGACAGCTCCAGCATTTGGAAACCACAGAGCCCCACTTTCCAACAAAGCCATATGTTCGCCTGGGATAAGTCGCATATCAACCCACTCAGAAAATCGCTTCTTGAGTTCAGAATTCGCCGGCCGCTTCTCCAGTCCACGCGAACCGACCCAAATGTCGGTTCCCTTGTTCAGTTCAGAGTAGAGTATCAATGCATGGAAGTAAGCCGCTACGTGAAACTCTCCGTCTTCATCCTGGTTACGGTTCATACGGGGTTCAAAAATCGCGACCGGATTTCCAGAGGTTTCACAAGCAATGCTTGAACCGGCCTCAAAGACGGTCGGTTCAACGCCAAGCTTGTTCAACTCATAGGCAACGGAAGCACCAGCAATACCAGAACCAACTACCGCCACTCGTCTTGGTTTTTCTGAACTTAACCGACGACCTGTGAACTGAGCAGTAAGGCACTCGCGTTTTTTGCCAAATCCTGACCGCTTTTCAATTTCAAATCCAACAGCTTCCAACCCACGTTTAACCGGTCCTGCCACAGTAAAGGTTGCTAGTCGGCAGTTTTTGACAGAGCAACGAGCGAGCTGTTTGAAGAGCTCTTCGTTCCAAAGATCGGGATTCTTCTGTGGTGCAAAGCCGTCAAGATACCAAGCATTGGCTTCCATTTTCAGCTCGGGCAACAGCCTTGATGCCGGTCCGAACAACAACAGTAATTTGACGCGACCACCTTCTAAATTGACGGTGTGGAATCCAGGATGAAGATCGGGATAGGCATCACACAAGGCTGACGACACATCAGACAATTCTGGCCAACTGGAATGGGCGAGAGACAATTGATCAACTGAGAGCGGGAAAGCTTCGACTGAAACGAAAGTGAGTTTTTGATTCTCGCTCGCTGTTTCTCGCCAGGCTTGCCAAGTCGTTAAAAAGTTGAGACCGGTGCCAAAGCCAGTCTCACCTATGACGAAATGATCTACACCCTGCCAAACGTCCGGCCCGCCGATACCTTCCAGAAAAACGTGCTGGCTTTCTGCTAACCCGTCTTCTTTTGAGAAATAGATGTCATCAAAGTCCGTGGCTACCGGAACGGAGCCGTTCCGCCATTCAATGTTCGCCTTCTTTAGTGACAAGCCTTTCATGCGGCCCTACTATCACGGGCTAGGTAAAACGCAAACATAAGAGCAAACATGGATTTCACAGGACAAACAGCCATCATCACTGGTGGTGCAGGTGCATTGGGCAGCGCAACGGCCAAACAACTGGCATCTCTAGGTGCAAACATCGTTGTAGCAGATCGTAACATGGATGCCGCCAAAGCTCTGGCTGATGAATTGCCAGCAGCTATCGCGTTTGAAATCGACACTTCTTCGCCTGAACAAAATCAGGCCTGCGTTGACGCCGCCATCAAAGAGTTCGGCTCTGTCGATATTTTTCTAGCAAATGCTGGCATAGCCATCAACACACCCGTCCTCGACATCACTCCGGATCAATGGCAACAAGTCCTCGACATCAATCTTTCAGGCGTCTTCTATGGCTGTCAGGCCGCTGCCAAGGTAATGGCTGAAAAAGGTTACGGTCGTTTGATTATGATGTCCTCGGTCAATGGCCTTAAGGGTATCAACGGGCGGGCACCATACGCAGCAGCGAAAGGCGGCTTAGATGCCCTCACCCGTTTGATGGCCGTAGAACTCGGCCCCAAAGGCATCACAGTCAACGCCGTGGCCCCTGGGCCAGTTGACACAGAAATTGCACGTGCCATGCAAACTGCTGAAATTCGTCAACAATGGATGGAACACATCCCGGCGCACCGATACGGCACTCCTGAAGAAATCGCGGCAGCTGTCACCTTTTTAGCCTCAAAAGAAGCTGGGTTTATCAACGGCGTAACGATCCCTGTAGATGGTGGTTTTGTCGGCGCTGGTATCGTGATGGAGTAACTTGAGTATGCAGACTCTGCGTTGATCTGTCTCTCACAGCAATTTGTCTAAAATCTGACAAAATTTGTTGTATAAGGAGCCTATGATCATTGCTCTTATCCTGCTCGCCATAGCCGTCGTTCTTTTGATCGCCGGTTATCGCCGTATTTCGTTGAAACAATGGACGATCCTACTCGTCGGCATAATGGTGGCTTGGTCGCTTTACCGGCTGAGTTGTGGCTGCTTTGGCATCTTCTTTTGGGTCGGCTGGGGCGTTACAGGCCTTGTCGCTTTGTTCAACTTGGATGGACTGCGCCACAACCTGTTCATTAAACCGATCTTCAAGCTCTACCGCAAACTCCTCCCGAAGATGTCGGATACTGAGAGGGAAGCACTGGAAGCGGGCACCGTTTGGTGGGATGCAGAGGTTTTCGCAGGCCGTCCAGATTGGAACAAGCTGCTCGACGCCCCGAAGCCTAAACTCAGCCCTCGCGAGCAAGCCTTCATCGATGGACCAGTGCGCGAAGTATGCGCGATGGCCAATCAATTTGAGATCAATCACGTCCATCGCAAATTACCTGACGAAATCTGGCAATTCCTGAAAGAAAAGGGTTTCTTTGGGATGATCATAAGTGAAGACCACGGCGGCCTTGGCTTCTCTGTTCAGGCTCAGTCTGAGGTCGTTTCTATTCTATCAACACGGTCTATCGCGCTTGCCGTGACAGTCATGGTGCCAAATTCTTTAGGACCAGGCGAATTACTGCATCGTTTTGGTACCAAGGCGCAACAAGACTATTATTTGCCGCGCCTTGCTTCGGGCGAAGAAATTCCAGCCTTTGGTTTAACGGGTCCCTATGCGGGCTCTGACGCTGCCTCGATGCGCGACACTGGCATTGTTTGCAAAGGTCAGTTCAACGGCGAAGAAGTTATCGGTTTCCGTTTGAATTGGGAAAAACGCTACATCACACTCGGCCCAGTTTGCACTGTTCTTGGTCTGGCTTTCCAAGCCTATGACCCAGATGGTTTACTTGATGGTGAAGATGATCTGGGGATCACGCTTGCTTTGATCCCGATCGACTTGCCAGGGGTTGAAATCGGTCGCCGTCATTTCCCAGCAGGCCAAGCTTTCCAAAACGGCCCCAATTCAGGCGAAGACGTTTTTGTGCCCATCTCCTACGTCATTGGCGAAGAAGAAGGCATTGGCAACGGCTGGTCGATGTTGATGGCAGCGCTAGCCGCAGGGCGTGCAATTTCCCTGCCTGCCCAAGGTGTCTCAGGCACCAAAGCAGCCGCTAGATTGGTTTCGGCCTATGCGCAGGTTCGCAAGCAGTTCAACATTTCAATTGGTCGGATGGAAGGCGTAGAAGAAGCTATCGCCCAGATCGCAGGCCAAGCCTACCTGTTGGAGGCGGCACGCAATCTTACCAACACAGCTATCGACATGGGTGAACAGCCTTCAATCATCTCGGCAATTCTGAAGTTCGAAGCCACCAACAGAATGCGCGATTCAATCACGAACGCTATGGATGTTTTGAGCGGCAAAGGTATTTGTGTCGGCCCAAACAATCTGATGTTTGATGCTCATGCAGCTATGCCGATTGCAATCACCGTTGAGGGTGCAAACATTCTCACTAGATCATTAATCATTTTTGCTCAGGGTTCCATTCGCTGTCATCCTTGGCTGTTTAAAGAAATGACAGCCGCTCAAATGACAGACGAAGAAGAGGCGTTAGAGTCCTTTGAAAAGGCACTTTGCGGGCACATCAGTTTCATCATCGGAAACTTCTGTGGTTCGCTAATACACAATATGACAGCGGCTCGCTTTGTACCTGCACCTTCGAAAGATCAAGTCAGCCCGAGAACGCGTGGTTGGTACAAGAACCTTGGCCGGGCAAGCCAGAACTATGCACTGCTCTCTGATTTGACGCTCCTGTTGCTAGGAGGCGCTGTTAAGCGCAAACAACGCATTACTGCTCGTTTCGCTGATGCTCTCGGCGAGCTCTATCTTATGTCTGCTGCGCTCAAACGTTTTGAGGACGATGGCAGACCAGAGGAAGACCTCATTTTTGTAAAGTGGGCGATGGCCAATGGCCTCGCTCGTATCCAAGATTCCTATGAAGCTATTCTTCAAAACTTCCCAAACCGTCCGCTAGCTTGGTTGTTGCGTTGGGTCGTCTTTCCCTATGGCCGTCGATTTGAGCCAGTGAGAGACAAGCTTGAGCGTGATATGGTTCGCGCTATCCTAAAACCTGGCGAAGTTAGAGACCGTCTAACACGTGGCGTCTACATTCCTGATGATCCCACTGATCCGATGGCAATTCTGGAAGATACTTTCAAAGATTCCGAACGTGCCGATTCTATCTGGAAAAAAATGCGCCAGTCTGAAAAGGCTGGCACAATCAAACGTGGCTACGGTCCAGACCATTACATTTCCGCCAACAATAAAGCCGTCATATCCGCCGACGAGCGCGACTTCCTGATTGCCTACGAGGAGAAAGTTCGCAAAGTCATCGACGTTGACGACTTCACTTCTGCCCAAATCGAAAGCGGCTTTACGAAGAAAGGAAAACGCAAGTGAGTGCTTTGAGTCAACTAAAGCTGAAACACTGGCGTCTAGAGCAAGATGTCGACGGCTTCCTATTTGTCTACATTGACCGCGCCAGGGAGACCGTTAACTCACTCTCACGCGCTATGCTGTTAGAGCTTGAAAAAATCATCGACGTATCTGAAGAAGCGAAGATCAAAGGCTTGTGTTTCATTTCTGCTAAGCCAAGTGGATTCATAGCTGGCTTTGATATTCGAGAATTCAACAACTTTGAAAACGCTGCTGAAATACTTCCAGATCTAGAATACGCCAACGAGGCCCTAAGCCGTATCGAGAAGCTGCCCTTTCCTACCGTTGCCGCCATTGACGGTTTCTGCATGGGTGGCGGTTTGGAATTAGCGCTAGCCTGTGATTACCGTGTAGCAACGGCCAACAACAAGACGCGGCTGGGTCTTCCTGAAGTTCAGTTGGGACTCCACCCTGGCTTTGGTGGCACTATGCGCCTCTGTAAGCTGATTGGTGGCAAGGACGCTGTTCCGCTGATGTTAACAGGTAAAGGGCTCAGGGCATCTGCTGCAAGACGACTGGGGGTCATTGATCAACTAGTGAAACCCCATTCTGACTTGAGATGGGCGGCGCGCAAACTGATGCAGCGCAAACCAAAGAAACGTAAAGCAACGTTGACTCAATCGCTAACTAACTCACGCTTGATGCGCCCAATCCTGGCGCGTTTCATGGAACGAGCAACCGCCAAGAAGGCAAGCCGCGAACACTATCCTGCGCCCTACGCCATTATTGATCTCTGGCGTAGGTATGGCAACAATTGCCCTAAGATGCTTGAAGAGGAATCACCTTCCTTTGCGAAACTCTTTGAGACAGACGCTGCTAAAAACTTGCGCCGCGTGTTCCATTTGATGGAGGGCCTCAAGTCCCAATCGAAAGGCGCTAAGTTCGATCTGAAGCGCGTGCATGTCATTGGCGCGGGCATCATGGGCGGCGACATAGCGGCTTGGTGTGCGCTGCGAGGCTTCGAAGTCACGCTACAAGACCGCGAACAAGTCTATATCGATAAAGCCATCAAAAGAGCCAAAGGCCTTTTCGCTAAACGTGCTAAGCCAAGCTCTGCCCGTAAAGCATCCGAGCTCAGACTTGTTTCAGATTTGAATGGTGACGGCATCGTCCGCGCTGATGTAGTAATCGAGGCGATCATCGAAGATCTCGACATCAAACGCAGCCTCTATGCCGATGTAGAACCGCGTATGAAAAAGGGCGCCATACTGGCAACCAACACTTCTGCCTTGCCTCTAGATAAGTTGGCTGAAGGTCTGAAACGGCCTGGGCAATTTATTGGTCTTCACTTCTTCAACCCAGTCGCTGCCCTGCCCTTAGTAGAGGTTATAGCCTGGGAAAAATCCAAGAAGTCAGTGGTTAAAGCTGGCTGTAAGATCGTGGCCGACATTGGAAAATTTCCATTGGAGGTCAAATCAGCACCTGGCTTTGTTGTAAACCGCGTCTTAGCCCCCTACTTGATCGAAGCCATGCACGCCCACAACGAAGGCGAAAGCATGGACGATATTGATGCAGCA
>CAJQQJ010000103.1 GCA_905480445.1 uncultured Alphaproteobacteria bacterium
GAACACGACCATACAATTCCACTGACTTCATCCTCGCCCTCTGACAAAACAGAGAGCTTAACACTGGCGGACTTTTACTCCGGCCACAGCAGAAATATTCCGCCGCTTCAGTGGTGGATTATTGCACCGGCGTTCTCAAAGGTGTCGGCGTCAACATCGATGAACCTCATTGCGGTGTGTTCGAACATTTCGAAATCAAATATTGCAGCGCCCATGAACTGCCGTGGGAAGACGAGTATTTTGACTGCGTAATCTCAGTGTCGATGCTTGAGCACGATCCAATGTTCTGGTTGTCTGTGGAACAGATGCGCAGAGTTACAAAAAAAGGCGCGCCGATGATCATAAGCGTTCCTGGCTTTGTTAACTTCAAATCATGCGTAATCAAAAAATGGTCATATAGCGAAGGACACGGTACCGCTTGTTACAAGTCGCATGGCGATCCGGATTGCTATCGATTTAGCCCCCATTTCTTTGAATATTTTGCCTACAAAGACTTCAACGATCTAAAAGTCTACGTCGCGAAGTTACCACCTCGGCTAATCGGAATTGGATACAAATAGACCGGCTAGTTACTGGTCTTCAAAAGAACCGGCAAGAAATACTCGTTCACGAGCTTGATCGGCATAGACCAATAATCTGCGTGGTTATAGTTTCCAGCGAATATGACTGTCACGATACCTGCATTTTGATTGACACTCAGCCGCTGACCGCCGTTTCCCAATGCAAAGACCGCAGGCGGAGGATTGCCCGTTGGTGAAAGCCACCAATGATAGCCAAACCTTAACAGTCCAGCCTTCACTCTAGGCTCCAGAAACAGCTGAAGCCGTTCTTCGGAAACGATCCGATTTCCATCGTGTTCTCCACGATCAGCGATCAATTGACCAATCTTGGCCAAGTCACGCATTGTCATACGTAAACCTGAAGCCGCTGAAGGCAGATTGTCCCAGCTGCGGTTCCATTCAACATTCTTAATTCCAAGAGGACTAAAGAGCTTGGCTCTTGCATAGTCGTCAACTGAAAGTCCCGTCCCCTTTTCTATGAGTTTGGCGAGTAGTGCCGTCGCACCGCCATTGTAATTCCATTTTTTGCCGGGTTGCTGCAGAACTTTGCGACTCAAAATAAATCGATAGCGATCCTTCGCGTATTCCATCGCGATCTCACTGTTCTTCTTATCAGTGTAGGGTATCTTCTCATTCCATTTGATGCCCATGCGCATAGATAGAACATCTTCTATTCTGATCTTTCGACGTTTAGAGCTTGCGTATTTTTTGTACTCGGGAAAACTGTCCATCAGTCTTTCGTCTAAGTTTGGGACTTTTCCTTCATCCAAAGCAATGGCATACAAAAGACCAACGATGGATTTCGTGACGGACCTCAAATCATGAAGAGAATGTTCGGTGAATTCTCTAACACCCAGTTTCCTGCCCCAGTTCTCATCTTCTCCAGCAAAATAGTTTTCCGCTAAGACTTCATTGTTTTTAATGAGTAGGGACGAATGGAGGCCAAGGAACTCTCCAGCATCAAAAGCAGCCGCGATCTTTTCTGAAAGTGATTCGGCAGAGGTATTGCCGCTTGCCGTCAGTGACAGCACAAAGAAAATAAATCCAAAAACAAACGATCTCATATCAAAGCCTCAACTAAACACGGTTTCGGTAACATGATTAGTCTAGCGGTTGATCAAAGCTTGCAAACTTGGGCAAATCATCACTAATTTCATAATGATCCGGTTTTTCGTCAACGAAGATATGATTGGCGACTTTCAACCCTGTTGAGCCCTCAAGACTGCCCATTGATATGTACATGTCATCATCGCCGCCATCCCAGAAGATTGCAGATCCACAATCCTGGCAAAATCCACGGCGCGCGTAATCTGAGGACTGGTACCATTTCAGCCCCTTTTCTTCTGTCAATTTGAAGTCAACGCGTTTGACATGAGTTGAGACAGCAAAATGGCCTGACTGCTTGACACACTGCGTACAATGACAAGCGTGAGGCTGAGCGAGCTCACCCGTAATTTCGAATTTGATGCCTCCGCAAAGGCACTGACCTGTTTGTTTAGCCATGGGCTTTCTCCAATTCTCTTCTGAATTTAACGGCTGTTAGACTTTCATCTATCTCGACGTCAGCATATGTTAAAATTTGATCTGCCTTCACAGGACGCAAGACCTTAATATTACCGGTAAGGCCTAGTGGCAATGCTTTAGCTGGCACTGACACCGATGTGGGCCTTAGTTGACCTGCTACAGTGAACCCACCCTCACCGTCTAACATTTCACCGACTTGCAAGTCCTTTTTGGCAACGGCAACAACATCAGCTCTGAATTCAGAAGCTGTCCCCGTTGCTTCTCCCCGAATGCCAACAGATGCCAACGACATCCCCAGCTCTAGGCCAATCAGGTGCCATCTTTTATAAAGCGACATATAGCGACCGCTGTCATCGGTTTGGACTTTGTATTCTTCAAAACAGTTCCTTTGGTAATCACTATCTGCCTCGACACAAACCCAGACACCTTTGCGAATATTGTACTCCAATTCGTTACCATCTTCTCCCACTGACGAGATTACCTCGACCAGCCCTGATCCTTCCAGAACACCACCTTGTGATCTAGGGCGCATCAAGCTAGGTATTTGATCAATCGAGCCGATTGGATAAGCTAGTCCATTAGTTGGCACATCCAGTCCACATGCATTAGCGATAGCGGCGGATTCAATGGCGGGTTTGGTACCGTCCAAAAACGAGTTAAACATCTTGGGGTTAAGCCGCCCTCGCTCCGCTTGATCTTTGGTCAGCCCCCAATAATCCCAGATGGTATCCGGCGTCGAAAATCTGTATTCCGGCAGCCACTTATGACCCCTGCCCGCAGCAGCAACCTTGAAACCACAAACCCTGGCCCAATCAACAAGTTCACAAACCATGGCGGGTTGATCCCCGTAAGCCATCGAGTAAATGACACCCGCTTGGGCGGCAGCCTTTGAAAGCGCAGCACCACAAACAGCGTCAGCTTCAACCGTGGCTGAGATTACATGCTTACCATGGTCAAAGGCTGACAAAATGTGATCAACGGCAATAACCGGGTTGCCTGTACATTCAACGATGATGTCTATTTTCTCATACGCTAACAACCGGGCTGAATCGTCGAGAATACAGGTCGTTTGACTTTGAATGGCGGAATCTAACGAAGCGGCTGAAAACTGCTCAGGCTTCCAATCTGCCAGCAACAAGTTAGATTTCGCCACCTCCGGAGTCAAATCAGCAATACCAACAACATGAACACCTGGCAACCTGTTTGCTTGAGACAAAAACATAGTCCCGAACTTACCCGCACCTATCACACCAACGCGAATAGGGTTGGACTGTTCTTGTCGTATCGTCAGTTTTTCATAGAGAGACATTGGGTAAGATTCCGAAATGAGGGACACACAAATTATCTATACTTCTTCTCCAACAAGGCCAGAAAGATTCTGATTTGATTTCACCCTCCGTTTCAAACTTAAAAATCGACCTAAACTCTGGTTTCATTCTGGCTTCATAAGGCCGCATGGACTGGACCTATCTATTCGATTGGTGCATTTCTATTTTGAGCGCAGACTGCTTTGCTTTACGACAACATTCTAACGTCACTCTAACATTTCTGTGGGATGTAAACGTTTTCGCGAATTGCACGATCCAATAGCACTGCGGCCTATGCAGTGTTCAAGAACAAAAGGCATAAAAATGGCACCGGATACCAGACCTGGCGAACCCAAAATTGAATACAACACGCCGCTTAACGATGAGGTTAAAACAACCACTTGTTACATGTGCGCCTGTCGTTGTGGCATTAAGGTTCACCTGAAAGACGGCAAGATCCGTTACATCGAAGGCAACCCAGACCACCCCCTTAACAAGGGCGTGCTTTGTGCCAAGGGTTCTGCAGGCATTATGCAGCACTATTCTCCTGCTCGTCTTTCAAAGCCATTGAAGCGCGTTGGTGAACGCGGCTCTGGCGAGTTCAAAGAAATCGAGTGGGAAGAAGCGCTAGAAACAGTAACTGGATTGCTGTCTAACATCCGTAATACCGACCCGCGTAAACTTGCTTTCTTTACCGGCCGCGACCAAAGCCAAGGACTGACCGGTTGGTGGGCATCCATGTTTGGCACGCCAAACTATGCCGCTCACGGTGGTTTCTGCTCAGTCAATATGGCTGCTGGCGGTCTTTACTCTATCGGTGGATCATTCTGGGAATTCGGTGAGCCCGATTGGCCTCGTGCTAAATACATGATGATGTTCGGCGTTGCTGAAGATCACGACTCAAATCCGATCAAGATGGGCCTATCCAAGATCAAAGGAAACGGTGCGAAGTTCGTTTCAGTCAACCCTGTGCGCACTGGCTACTCAGCAATCGCTGATGAATGGATCGGTATTCGTCCAGGTACAGACGGTCTGTTCATCAATGCGATGATCAATGTCATGATGAAGAACGGCTGGATCGATGTTAGTTATCTGTTGCGTTACACTAATTCCAGCTGGCTCGTCATTCAAAACCCTGGCGGGGCAGACGATGGCTTGTTTGTTCGAGACAAAGACGGCAATCCAATGGTTTGGAACCGTAAAACAAACAAGGCTGTCACGGCTGAATCTGGTTTGATGGACGCAGCGCTCAAAGGCGAATTCAAGCCCAAGCGCGGCCAAGTTGCCAAACCTGTTTTCCAGCTAATGGCTGAACGTTACCTGGATGACGAGTACAGCCCGGAGAACGCCGCTGAACGTTGCGGTGTACCTGCCGACACAATCTACCGCCTCGCGAAAGAAATGTCAGACGTTGCTTTCAAGGAAGAGGTAGTTATTGATCAGCCTTGGACTGATTGGACGGGCCAGCGTCACGAGAAGATGATTGGCCGCCCAGTTGCCATGCACGCCATGCGCGGTATCTCTGCCCACTCTAACGGTTTCCATACTTGTCGCTCACTGCACATGCTGCAGGTTCTATTGGGTTCAATCGATACACCAGGCGGCTTCCGCTACAAGCCTCCATTCCCACGCCCTATCCCACCTGGGCCAGAGCCTGCTGGTCGTCCAGATCAAATTGGTCCAAACAAACCAATGCCAGGACCACCGCTTGGTTTCACAATGGGACCAGAAGATCTGATTGTTGATGAGAACGGTCAACCTAACCGGATCGATAAAGCTTTCTCTTGGGAAGCTCCTTTATCTGCCCACGGCATGATGCACATGGTCATCA
>CAJQQJ010000104.1 GCA_905480445.1 uncultured Alphaproteobacteria bacterium
GCCAATCGAAGTCGAGATTGTTTCCAAAGAAAATTACAAAATCTGGCTCGACCAAGTAAAGCTAGCGCTTGATCAAGGCAAGGACATTCCCAAAATCGACACCCTTCTTGCTGAGATGGAAAACGAGGATGCTGCGTCAACCCTTGTTGTCGCAGCACAGTAACTAGCCCGGATAAGAAAAAGGATATAATTCAATGAGTTATGCAGATCATAAGCCAGGCTTTTTTGTTCGCTGGTTTTGCTCAACCAATCATAAAGATATCGGTACGCTGTATCTGATTTTCTCCATTACTACCGGCCTCGTTGGTGGTTTCTTCTCTGTTTTGATGCGCATCGAGCTTCAAAATCCTGGGTTAGATCTCGTAGCTGATGGCCAGGTGTGGAACGTATGGATCACAGCTCACGGCTTGATCATGGTTTTCTTTGTCGTCATGCCCGCCGTTATTGGTGGGTTTGGTAACTGGTTTGTGCCTTTAATGATCGGCGCACCGGATATGGCATTCCCACGCATGAACAACATGTCCTTCTGGCTGCTGATTCCTGCTTTTGCTTTGTTGTTCCTCTCAACAATCCTTGATGTTGGGGCCGGAACAGGTTGGACGGTCTATCCGCCCCTGTCGTCGATAGGGCATCCTGGGATGTCTGTTGATATGGCGATTTTCGCTCTCCACTTAGCTGGTGCTTCGTCTATCCTTGGTGCTGCTAACTTTATTACAACAATTCTCAACATGCGCGCGCCAGGCATGACAATGCATAAGATGCCTTTGTTTGCTTGGGCCATGTTAGTAACTGCTTTCTTGCTACTGCTTGCTGTTCCTGTTCTAGCCGGTGCGATCACCATGCTGTTGACTGACCGTAACTTCGGCACACAGTTCTTTGACCCTGCTGGCGGCGGTGATCCTTTGTTATATCAGCACTTGTTCTGGTTCTTTGGTCACCCTGAAGTCTACATCATGATTTTGCCTGGCTTTGGTATCGTTAGCCACATCATCTCCACTTTCTCTCGCAAGCCAATTTTTGGTTATCTTGGAATGGCTTATGCGATGGTGGCGATTGGTTTCATTGGCTTCGTTGTCTGGGCTCACCACATGTATACAGTCGGTATGGACGTTGATACGAAGGCCTACTTCACAGCCGCGACGATGGTCATCGCTGTTCCGACGGGGATCAAAATTTTCTCATGGATTGCTACAATGTGGGGCGGCTCAATTCGCTTTACAGTGCCAATGGTTTGGGCGATCGGCTTCATCTTCCTCTTTACGCTCGGTGGCGTGACAGGCGTGGTTCTTGCTAACGCTGGTATCGATACAGCGATGCATGACACTTACTACGTTGTTGCTCACTTCCATTACGTTTTGAGCCTGGGTGCAGTCTTCTCGATCTTCGCCGGTTACTACTACTGGATTGGCAAAATGTCTGGCCGTACATATCCTGAATGGGCTGGTCACCTGCACTTCTGGACAACATTCATTGGTGTGAACTTGATCTTCTTCCCACAGCATTTCTTGGGCCTGCAAGGCATGCCACGTCGTGTTCCTGATTACCCAGATGCCTACGCGTTCTGGAACAACATCTCTTCCATCGGTGCCTACATTGCATTCGCTTCGACAGTCTTCTTCGTCTTTGTCGCGATTTACACAGTAATCTGGGGACGCCGTGTCGGAGACAACTATTGGGGCGAGGGTGCGAACACATTGGAGTGGACTGTAAGTTCACCTCCACCATTCCACTGTTTCGACGACCTCCCACGCATCAAGTAATTGAAAAGCCGGGCCGTTTTGGCCCGGCGTTTTTTGAAGAGAAGCAATGTCAACAGCGTCAATCGACATCGATCAAACAGCCTCTGAGGCGACAGCAGGAGATTATTTCTCTTTGTTGAAACCAAGAGTGATGATGCTCGTCGTCTTCACGGCTATCGCGGGTATGTGGGTTGCACCCGGATCTATGGACCCTGTGATGGCTTTGATTGCCGTTCTTTGTATTGCGATTAACGCTGGTGCTGCTGGTGCTATTAATATGTGGTACGACCGCGATATTGACGCTGTGATGACAAGAACACAGAAGCGACCAATTCCCGCGGGCAAAATCGCGCCTGATGATGTGCTGGCTTTTGGAATAGGCTTATCGGTTTTTTCGGCTGGTGTAATGGGATTGGTAACCAATTGGGCTGCGGCTGCATTGTTAGTCGCCGCAAATGCTTTTTACGTTTTTATTTACACAGCCTGGTTAAAGCGAAGCACACCGCAGAATATCGTAATCGGCGGTGCCGCTGGTTCGTTCCCTCCTATGATCGGTTGGGCTGCTGTTACTGGTGATGTAACGCTACCATCTATCGCCTTGTTCTTAATCATCTTTTTGTGGACGCCGCCTCATTTTTGGGCTTTGGCACTCTATCATAAAGGTGACTATTCAGCGGCTAAAATTCCAATGTTGCCTGTTGTGGCAGGTCGTCAAGCGACGACCGTACAGATGTTGATTTATACTTTGTTGCTGTTCCCTCTCGTCTTAGCACCTTGGTACCTGGGCATTGCGGGGCTGATCTACGCTGGCGTAGCTTTTGCGCTTTCTCTATTCTTCTTGGTGTGTGCGCTACGTGTGATGGTGGAGTACAAAAAGGAAGAGCCAGATCATAAGCCCGCTAAACAGATGTTTGGCTATTCTATCGTTTATTTGTTCGCCTTGTTCGCTGCTCTCATGATGGATCGCACCGGCGGGCTTACTCTCTTGTCAGGGTGGATCTAAGCAATGGCGTGGAAATGGTTTAAGAGCGATGTTCATCGCAAGCAAAACCGTAAGAACTGGATTGTACTAGGGATTCTTGTCGGATTCATAGCCTTGGTTTATCTAGTTTCCGTTACCAAAATGCTGGAATTTTGGAATGGTTGAGCCCAAAGGCAATAACCTGAAACGGCGTAACGGCTTTGCGGCTTTACTCATTGCTGGCACGGTGTGCGGGATGGTTGGGTTGTCGTTCGCATCTGTGCCGCTTTACAAGATTTTTTGCCAAGTGACGGGGTATGGCGGAACAACGCAGAAAGCCGACGCTGCACCAGCAACGGCTGGCAATCGCGAAATCAAAGTTGTCTTTGATGCCAATGTAAACTCACAACTGGGTTGGGACTTTCGCCCGGTTGAACGCACTCTTTCAGTGAAAATTGGTGAGCAGAAACTTGCTTTTTACCGAGCGAAGAACGAGGAAAGTGAGCCGACAACAGGTGTCGCTACTTTCAACGTCACACCTCTGAAAGCCGGCAAGTACTTTAGCAAAATCGATTGCTTCTGTTTTAACGAACAGCGTTTAGAAGCGGGCCAATCGGTTGACATGCCAATCACTTTCTATGTCGATCCAGAAATTGACAATGATCCTAACTTGGACGAAGTGAAGTCGATCACTTTATCCTACACTTTCTTCCGATCAGATGAAGAGCCTGAGACAGTAGAACTGTCTCAAATTACTTCTTCCGATCTTAATCAAATCAACTAATCTCTGAGAAAATAAGAGGCCGGATATGAGCAGTCCAAATCACGATTATCATCTAGTAGACCCCAGCCCTTGGCCATTGGTATCTTCTATCGCAGCCGGTATCTTAACTGGTGGTGGCGTTGCATTTTTGCACGGCGTTACTTGGGTTGTCATGGCGATCGGCTTTGTTTTGGTGTTAGTTACCATGTTTCTTTGGTGGCGTGACGTCACGAATGAAGCCGAACATCAAGGTCATCATAAACCAATTGTTCAATTGGGCCTTCGATATGGCATGCTTTTCTTTATTGCTTCGGAAATCATGTTCTTTGTTGCTTTCTTTTGGGCGTTCTTCGACTTCTCGATTTTTCCTAGAGAAGCGACGGGTGGTGTATGGCCGCCAGTAGGTATCCATGTTTTTGATCCTATGGATCTGCCGCTTTACAACACTATTATATTGCTGTTGTCAGGCACGACGGTGACTTGGGCGCACCATGCGCTTCGCGAAGGAGACCGCAAATCCTTTATGCGCGGTTTAGCTTTAACAGTCATTTTAGGCATTCTGTTTACCGGTGTTCAGGCTTACGAATATGGCCATGCGGCTTGGGGTATGAGTGACGGCATTTATCCAACGACATTCTATCTCGCCACTGGTTTTCACGGATTTCACGTGATTGTCGGAACTTTGTTCTTGGCAGTATGTTGGTTCCGCGGTCTTGCAGGTCATTTCAAGCCCAATCAGCATTTCGGTTTTGAAGCCGCTGCTTGGTATTGGCACTTTGTTGATGTCGTATGGCTGTTCCTCTACGTTGCTGTTTACTGGGGTCTCTTCTCAGCCAGCAGTGGGATCGTAGCTCACTAAACCTGGGAGTTATGCGACAATGGCTGATCTAGAGCGATCGCAAAACCAAGCGATTATCATAGGGCTAAAATGTCGTTGTCCGTCTTGTGGCAAAGGTCGTCTTTATGACGGCCTTTTGTCTGTTCGGAGCAATTGTGAACTCTGCGGTTTTGACTTGAAAAAGGAAGACAGTGGCGATGGGCCTGCGTCCTTTTTGATTTTCTTCATTGGTGCTTTGGTTGTTATTCTGGCGTTTATCGTTGACGCGAAGTTCGCACCACCGCTTTGGTTGCATGCGATCATATGGGCTCCGGTTATCGCCGTATTAACAATTGCGCTGCTAAGACCCGCTAAATCTTTGATGATTTCTTTGCAATTCCATCATCAAGCAACGCAATCCAGCGAAATCGACTACGATAGTTAGAATTAGAACTCTTATGGTTTTTCAATTCAGGCCTTTTTTGACTTTGGCGGTGACTCCCGCGATCATTGTATTGCTTGGCCTCTCTGTTTGGCAGGTCCAACGGTTGCAATGGAAAGAAGCTCTGTTGTCTGAAATCGACGCGAGAATGACTTCATCACCAGTTGCCTTAACTTCCGAGTTTCGGGAGCTGCCTAACTACCAGGCTGTTGTTGCCACTGGTCGATTCCTCAAAGACCAAAACCTTTATGTCATTGGGCAATCTCACGAAGGGCGAAGTGGTGTCAGGGTATTCACGCCTTTTGAAACCAATTTGGGCCAGTTGATTTGGATTGACCGAGGCTGGTCGCCGGATAAGGAGCACTCGCTGAATGCTGTAACAATAACGGGTGACATTACGATTGAAGCCGTGCTGAAAAAGTATCAAGAACAACAAGGGGCGTTTAAAGGTGGTAACGATCCAGCCAGTGAACTTTGGTTTATTGTTAATCCCGAGGAGATGTCAGCCCATCGTGGTTTGAAGGCCTTGAAATCTCATTATCTGCAACTTGCTAAGCCGACATCTGAATCTGCAGTGCCGTTCGTATTGCCGCCAACCACAAATATTAGAAATTCACATTTTCAGTATGCTTTGATCTGGTTGTCGTTGGCCATTAGCCTTCTGACGATCTACCTGATCTTGTCATTGCAGCGCCCCAGCAATCTTGACGGAACAAAAGGATGAACCAATTGTCGAAAACCGCCTATCAGCAATTGGAAGCTAAATTCCACACTGAAAATGCTATTAATCAAGCGAGTGCCATTCTTCATTGGGATGCGGCTACGATGATGCCATCAGGCTCTAGTGCTGGGCGAGGGGAGCAGTTGGCGGTGCTGGCAGTGTTGGCCCATGAAACGATTACAGATACAGCAGTTTCAGATCTGTTAGATGCAGCAGAAGAGGATCGGGCGGGCTTGGACACCTGGCAGAGCGCAAACTTGAACGAGATGCGTCGCCAATGGTTACATGCTACTGCTGTTGCACCTGAGTTGGTGTCCGACATGGTGAAGGCATCGAATGATTGTGAAATCCTATGGCGACAAGCGAGAGTCAACAATGACTTCAAGGCTGTTCAAGATCAGTTGCAACATGTCTTAAATCTGACGATTGAGAGCGGACAGGCCAAAGCTGAAGCCTTCAATAAAAGTTTGTATGATGCTCTCTTGGATCAGTACGAGCCCGATGGTTCTGTTGCTACGATAGAGACTTTGTTCAATGACTTGCAAAGTTGGCTGCCTAAGTTGATTGGGGACGTTATTGAACAACAGTCCGCACAACCCACACTGTCTCCATTGACTGGTGATTTCTCAGTTGAGAACCAGAAACATTTAGGCCAAATGTTGATGAAACAAGTTGGTTTCGACTTTGATCGGGGGCGGTTGGATGTATCGGCTCACCCTTTCTGCGGAGGCGTGCCAGATGACGTCCGTGTTACGACCCGCTATTCAGAGGATGACTTCACTTCTGCTTTGATGGGCGTGCTCCACGAAACTGGTCACGCGATGTATGAGGCTGGGTTACCAGCGGACTGGCGATGCCACCCCGTGGGTTCCTCCCGCGGAATGTCTATTCATGAAAGCCAGTCGCTCCTCGTGGAAATGCAGGTTTGCAGAGGCAAAGACTTTTTGTCCTATTTGGCGCCTGTTGCTCAGCAGGCTTTCAAAAGCCAGGACGAAAACTGGACCGGTGAAAATTTGTCAAATCTCTACACCCGAGTTGAACGAGGTTTCATCCGGGTTGACGCCGATGAGGTCACTTATCCAGCCCATGTTATTTTGAGATTTGAGCTAGAAAAGGCGATGATTGAAGGTGACTTACAACTGAGTGACTTGTCAACGGCTTGGAACGACAAAATGCAAGACTTGTTAGGTGTTGTCCCACCGACCGACACCGTCGGTTGTTTGCAAGATATCCATTGGTATTCCGGTGCTTGGGGTTACTTCCCAACTTACACCCTGGGTGCGATGACCGCCGCCCAATTGTACCGCGCTGCTGTATCGCAAAAAAACGAGATACCGGGTGCCATCAGAGAGGGTGACTTCCAACCTTTGATGACTTGGCTGGGGCAGAATGTTCATGGCAAAGCCTCTAGTCTGTCCTCTGACCAAATCTTGGTGTCGGCAACAGGTTCAAGCCTGACAACAGACGTCTTTAAAAGTCATTTGTTCGACCGTTATTTAGCCTAAATTCGCTGTCAGAGAGCTAATCATGAAATACATAAGTACAAGAGGGCAGGCGCCCAAACTCGATTTCGAAGAAGTCTTGCTGACTGGTTTGGCAGAGGACGGTGGTCTCTATTTGCCAGAGACCTGGCCACAGATTACAGAAGAGAAAATGAAGGCCTGGGCCAAGTTATCCTACGCTGATCTTGCTGCTGAGGTTATGGAGCCATTCGTTAGTGAGTGCATCGATAAGAAAACTCTAACTGAGCTCTGTCACAAAGCCTACGGTCGGTTCCGTCATGAGGCCGTCACACCACTGAAGCAGTTGGACAGTCAGGTTTGGCTGCAGGAGCTTTTCCAAGGCCCGACGTTAGCTTTTAAAGATTGTGCCCTTCAAATGTTGGGGCTCTTTTTCGAACATACCCTTGCGAAGAAAAAGAGCTCAATTACCATCATTGGTGCGACCTCAGGTGATACGGGATCAGCGGCCATTGAAGCCTGTAGAGACCGCGAAGGGATTGAGATCTTTATCTTGTTCCCGGACGGCAAGGTGTCCGACGTTCAAAGACGACAAATGACGACCGTTGATTCTCCCAATGTTCATTGTGTGGCCGTCGATGGCACCTTTGACGATTGTCAGGATCTGGTGAAAGCTTGTTTCAACGATCATGAGTTTAGAAACAAAATCAGCTTGTCAGCTGTCAATTCAATCAATTGGGCGCGTATCATGGCCCAAATCGTCTACTATTTCTATTCGGCTTTGAGGTTGGGCGCTCCTGAAAGAGAAGTTCAGTTTGCCGTTCCAACAGGCAACTTCGGAAACGTTTTTGCTGGCTATGCTGCTCAGAAGATGGGACTGCCGATCTCTAAGTTCTTAGTTGGCTCTAACCGCAATGATATTTTGACCCGTTTCTTTAACGCCAATGATATGTCGATCAAGACCGTTGAACCGAGCTTGTCACCTAGTATGGACATTCAGATATCCAGCAATTTTGAACGCTTCTTGTATTTCTGTCTAGATGAAAACCCAAAGGCTCTAACTGATGCTATGACAGCCTTTCGAAAAGACGGGAAGTTGCCGCTCAGTAATGCCGCTTTCACGAAGGCAACGGAGTGTTTTGAAGGCTTCAGTCTGGATGATGAAGGCATTTTGGCGGAGATAGCGCGGGTCTACACTGAGAACCAGGAACTCATCGATCCACACACTGCAGCTTCCACAGCTCATGCGAAGGTGTCGGGCAATAAACAGAATCTGACGACTATCGTTCTTGCAACCGCCCATCCGGCTAAGTTCTCAGAGGCTGTGAAAATGGCTTCAGGAGTCACTCCAAAATTACCCCCACACTTATCCCATATTTTTTCGATTCCTGAAAATTATAAGCTTTCGCCCAACGATCTATCCATGTTACAGACTTTCGTCATGTCAGAGGGGGCAGCGACTTATTCATGACCGCACGTTTTACAGTACTACCCAATGGTTTAACCGTAGCAACAGATCCGATGCCAGGCGTAGAGACCGCTACACTGGGCGTTTGGGTTGGCTCTGGCACACGCAATGAAACGGCTCCGATCAATGGTGTCGCTCATATGCTCGAGCATATGGCTTTCAAGGGTACGAGGACGCGTAGCGCGTTTGATATTGCCTCTCAGATTGAGGCCGTTGGTGGGTTTCTAAATGCCTACACCGGCCGCGAAAGCACCGCATACTATGCGCAAGTGCTGGGCGATGATGTTCCGATTGCTTTGGATATACTCTCTGATATCTTGCTCGAATCTGTATTCGACGAAGAAGAAATTGAGCGCGAACGGTCCGTTATTCTTCAGGAACTTGGGCAGTCATTGGATACTCCAGACGACATTATTTTCGATCACTTTCAAGAAACTGCTTTCCCGAACCAGGGATTGGGCAGACCTGTTCTAGGGCGCGCCGAAATCATCGAAGGTTTGGGTTCAGATACTGTCAGAGCCTTCATGAAAGACCATTATGTTGGTCAATCCATGGTTTTGTCAGCTGCTGGAAAAGTAGATCATGACAAACTGGTAGAGCAAGCAGCGCGATTGTTTGATCGTATCCTTGCAGGTGAGACGAAAGAAAGTGATCCAGGCCATTACAAAGGCGGCTTGTATCAGGAAGCTCGTGAGTTGGAACAAGTCCATCTTGTGCTGGGCTTTGAAGGCCTTCCCACACAGCATGATCACTATTACACGCTGTGCCTCTATTCTGCACTGCTTGGGGGAGGTATGTCCTCTCGTTTGTTCCAGGAAGTTAGAGAACAGCGCGGCTTGGCCTATTCAGTTTCGAGTTTTACGTCGGCCTACAAGGATACAGGTTTGTTGGGCATCTATGCCGGAACCAGTTCTGAGATGGTGGACGAGTTGGTTGGCTTAGTTGGGAAAATCCTCAAGGATATGCCAAAGTCGTTGACAGCGGAAGAATTGGGTCGTGCCAGAAACCAGTTTAAAGCGCACGTTCTTATGTCTAGAGAAAGCAGTCAAACACGCTGTGAACAACTGGCTTACCAGATGATCACCTATGGTCGACCATTAGCAACCAAAGAATTCATTGACTGTGTTAGTGCCGTTGAAATC
Source organism: uncultured Alphaproteobacteria bacterium (assembly GCA_905480445.1). Classification (GTDB taxonomy): domain Bacteria; phylum Pseudomonadota; class Alphaproteobacteria; order UBA7985; family CAJQQZ01; genus CAJQQZ01. Next base: position 9,514 of record CAJQQJ010000104.1, read on the forward strand.
AATGATGTTTGTGAAGTCGCTGAACAAATCACTCAAAGCAAGCCTACTATTGTTGCTATTGGGCCTGACAGCAGCATCGACAAAGTTTTAGGGTTTGAGCAGGCGCTTCACTAAGAAGCTCTGCTTTTCTAAGCGTGCCCCCAGTCTGATGAAAGAAGCTCTGGAGAGATCCCGAGCTTCCCAATCGCATTTGCCCATAGATCATCAAGTTTCGGACTGAAAACAAGAGTTTTATCTGGATCAACGCTGAGCCAAGAATTCTGTTGAATCTCATCGTCGAGTTGGCCAGCTCCCCAACCTGAATAGCCCAAAGCTACAATGAAGCTTTCAGGACCTTTGTCGGTTGCGATTTTCTTCAAGATGTCGACCGTCGCTGTTAGGGAGAATTCAGCCCCCACCTTGACGGTAGTCTCTTGTTCGAATTCTCTTGTGTGCAACACAAAACCACGTTGCTCTTCGACAGGGCCGCCGTGCCTCAGCACACCCAGTTTAGCCTCTTCGCTGTTGGGTAAATCGAGCTGCTCAGCAATGTCATTACCGTTGACGTCTTCGTTTTCTTTGTTGATGACCAGCCCCATGGCACCTTCAGCGTCATGTGAACAGATGTAGATGACAGTTCGATCAAACCAGGAATCGTGAAGTGTTGGCATCGCAATCAACAGTTTTCCAGTCAAATAGCCTTCGTCGTCTGTTAGTGTCCGGTGCGTTTTCGTTTCAGCCAAAGTCATTTCTCGAACATTGTTTTAGTAAAGACATAACCTAGAGATAGTTAGAACACTAAGATGTGACAAGATTTTGTCACCAAATATAGTTAAGTAAAACCTAATTATGTTCGACTTTTTCTTCCATACGGCTTCCTATGATTCAAATTCCTAGATTATTGTCCCTTCTTTCCGTGCTGCTTCTACTTTGTGGAACTGGCAGTTTGGCTTGGTCATCAACAGGCGAATGGTTTCAAGATCATGAAGCGCGGGTGAGGCTGGTTTCTACAACGACTGGAACGGGCGATCTTCAGGAGATAGGGTTAGGCCTCGAGTTTGAGATGAACCCTGGTTGGAAGATCTACTGGCGCTCGCCCGGAGATGCTGGCATTCCACCCGAAATCGATTGGTCTGGATCAGAAAACCTGGCTTCAATTGAACAACAATGGCCTGTGCCATCTCGGTTCTCTGCTTTTGGGATCGATACTTTTGGATACGGCAAGGAAGTTGTTTTTCCGCTTACAGCGACACTGAAGAACAAGAAGCAACCTTTACAATTGAATGCGTCTATTAACTATTTGATCTGCGATGATATCTGTGTGCCGGGCTTGGCTAAAGTCAGCCTTAACCTGGATGATGGGCCGTCAAAAGCCAGTGACCAATCTCAGAGAATCAATCTCTTTGAAAGCCTAGTGCCACAATCCGCTTCACACCAAGGTTTTGAGTTACAGCGTCTTTCCTCAACGTCTGCTGATAACAAGCATGAGCTCAGAATTGAAGTCGCGTCACTGACTCCATTCATTGGCCCAGACCTGGCAATCGAGGGGCCGGATGGCTTGTTCTATGCAAGGCCGACTGTCGAAGTGTCTGAAGATGGATTAACCGCTAGCTTGGTACAACCAATAGAAATTCCGGGCTACTTAGACCAAAAATTTGAAGACAGTCAGTTTACGCTTACGCTCTTTGATGGCCAACGTGGTTTTGAAGTGTCCTACAAACCGGGTGATGTGTTGGCTAATCAAACTGGTGCGAGCGCCTCATTGCCGACGTCGGTAGAACGCGAGATAGGGTTTGATGTCTGGCTCTATATCCTAGGCATTGCCTTACTAGGTGGCTTCATTCTTAACCTGATGCCCTGCGTTTTACCTGTTCTTTCGATCAAATTAATCTCGGCCTTAGGGCATGGAGAATCGTCATCGGCAACAATAAGATTAAGCTTTTTGTACACCGCTGTCGGTATCGTTGCTTCTTTCCTATTGCTAGCGGTTGGCGCGATAGCTCTCAAGGTTCTTGGACATTCCGTTGGCTGGGGGATGCAATTCCAGCAGCCGCTTTTCCTACTGGTCATGATCACAGTTATCACAGTTTTTGCGGCCAACATGTTGGGCTGGTTTGAAATAACGCTGCCGTCATTCCTCGGTGGTTGGGCCTCAAACGCAGGAGGCGGTGAAACAAATTCAGCCTTTGTAAAGAACTTCTCGACAGGGGTGCTAGCGACTCTCTTGGCCACACCTTGCAGTGCGCCGTTTTTAGGCACAGCGCTCGCTTTTGCTTTGTCACGCGGAGCGACTGAAATCTTACTTATTTTTCTATTCTTAGGTCTTGGTATGGCCCTACCGTATATCTTAGTCATGGTCGCACCATCCCTGGTTAAACTCATGCCCAAACCTGGTAAATGGATGTCCGTTTTGAAGGTCGTTATGGGGTTCGCTCTGTTGGCAACTGTTGCCTGGCTGCTTTGGATACTGTCAGCGCAAATTGGCCAAGCTGCTTTGCTAATTGCAACATCGATTGTAGTACTGATTTTGGGTGTTCTCTGGCTGGCTAAAGTAAAAAACCGGTCGATGAAATTCACGGCTACGGCATTGATGATCGCTTTGTTAGCTTTGCCTATGATATTTGCACAGAAACCCGTTGCCACGGCGTCGGAAACTGAATGGGTAGCTTTCAATCCCCAGATGATCCAGCAAGAAGTCTCTCGTGGCAAAATCGTTTTTGTTGATGTCACCGCTGATTGGTGCCTGACTTGCAAGGTCAACAAGAAGGTTGTCTTAGAGAGCAGTGAAATCCTGGATCAGTTTAGCCAAGATGATATCATCACGATGAAGGCAGATTGGACCAATCCTGATCCTGCTATTGCAGACTATCTGGCCTCATTCGGACGCTATGGTATCCCTTTCAATGTGGTTTACAGTGCCACTTTTCCAAAGGGGCAGCCATTGCCAGAGCTTCTCACTAAGACGGCAGTGATGAAGGCTATTAATGATGGACGTTCTCTCTAAGACTGACTATCAAAAGGGCAGTTTTAGTTCTTGCTATATTTGAGAGGTTCCAATGATCGAAGCTGGCCAAAAAATCCCTGATTTTGCTATCAAACACATGACTGCTGATGGAATGGTAGAAGTGACTGCTGCAGATCTCTTTGACGGTAAAACAACCGTGCTCTTTGGATTGCCCGCGGCCTTCTCACCTACTTGTTCCGATAGGCACGTTCCTGGTTATGTGGAGAAAGCAGCGGAGCTGAAATCGGCGGGCGTCGACCAAGTAGTGTGTCTCGCTGTCAATGATCCCTGGACCATGCGTGCCTGGGCCGCCACATTGGGCGTTAAGGACGAAGTTCTTATGTTGCCCGACGGTAACTGTGATTTCACGAAAGCGCTTGGCTTGGAACTGGATCTCTCCGCGATTAACGCCGGTGTTCGTTGCCAGCGTTTTGCACTGGTTGCAAAAGACGGCGAAGTTCAGTTCATTAACTTAGACGCTAAGCCAGGTGAGTTCGGTAACTCAAGCGCAGAAACAGTCTTGTCTCAGCTGTAAGCTTTAAGCTCGTAATTCTGCTATTGCTGCGCGGGCTAGGGCGTCCGCGCGCTCATTGTCTTCATGTCCTGCATGACCTTTGATCCATTTCCAGGTCACCGTATGCTTAGAGGCCGCCTCGTCGAGCGCTTCCCAAAGTTCTTTGTTTTTGACAGGTTTTTTGGCTGCTGTTTTCCAGCCCTTTTTCTTCCAGCCTTCCAGCCATTTGGTGATGCCGTCCTTGACATAGACAGAGTCAGTGGTCAGTGAAACTATCATCGGGCGTTTCAAAGCATTCAAAGCTTCAATGGCTGCCATTAACTCCATGCGGTTATTGGTCGTGTCTTTAGCCCAACCGTTGAGCTCCTTCTCATGCTCGCCGTAGCGCAAGATGGCACCCCAACCGCCTGGACCAGGATTGCCACTACAGGCACCGTCAGTGAAGATTTCGACTTCAGTACTTTCAGACATGACTGACTACTCCTCCAAGATCTTAGGCAACTTGAACGTCACATTCTCTTTTTTGAAGACCTTGTTTTCGACGGTGACATCGAACCGCTGTTTGAAGGCTGATATGATTGAGTCGACCAACACTTCTGGAGCCGAAGCGCCCGCTGAAAGGCCTAAGGTTTCAACGTTGCCAAAGTCATCCCATTGGATGTCGTCGGCTTTCTCAATGAGGCGAGCCTGTGTGATACCGCGGCGACTGGCAACTTCAACCAAACGATTAGAGTTAGAAGAGTTAGGGGCACCGACGACCAAAAAAGCATCGCAATCATCGGCGATCAACTTCACTGCTTCTTGGCGATTGGTGGTCGCGTAACAAATATCTTGGGCACGGGGTTCAGAGATCGTCGGGAAACGCGCCTTTAATGCAGTGATGACTTCGGCAGTGTCATCAACTGACAAAGTTGTTTGTGTAACGTAAGATAGGTCGTCCGTGTTGGAGATCTCAATGGCCTCTACGTCAGCCACCGTCTCGACAAGGTTTACAACGCCGTCTGCCAGCTGGCCCATGGTGCCAACAACTTCGGGATGACCAGCATGCCCGATCAAGATAATCGTTTTACCATCTTTGTAATTACGTTCAGCCTCTCTGTGAACTTTACTGACCAATGGACAAGTTGCGTCGACGTATAGCAACTCTCTTTTCTCAGCTTCAGCAGGAACGGATTTGGGTACGCCGTGAGCGGAAAATATGACTGGCCTGTCATCAGGGCATTCATCCAGTTCTTTGACGAAGATGGCGCCCTTGTTTTGCAGATCTTCAACTACATAGCGGTTGTGTACGATTTCGTGGCGCACATAGACTGGTGCACCGTATTTTTCCAATGCCTTTTCAACAATGTCGATTGCACGCACGACCCCGGCACAAAAGCCACGAGGGTTGGCCAGAAGGATTTTCAAAGGTTTCTTGGGTGTTGCGGTCTCAGTCGTCATAATTCTGTCGTTCAATTGTGTAAAAGAGGCTAGGTTATCAGCCCCAGAAAGGCTAAAAGCTCGGCTAGGGCATAAAGCAAAGATGGTGATCCAGCAAGGTTTAGGCAATTGGTGATATGAGGTTTATTCGACATCTATTTCTTATTCTCGCACTCTTTGCTCTGACGGGCTGTGGCGAGATCTTCAAACAGATCTGGTGGAAGTCCCAAGGTAGAGAAGTTCCTGAAGATTTTGGCGGCGAGAAACCTGCTGTTGTTTGCCCAACTGTGCAAATTGCGCCGGGCATGCGTAGCTTGCTGCGTGCGTCCCAACCTGGAGAATCTTACCGGGTTGATATTGCAGGCGCTAAGACGGCCTGTGATAAACTGGGCAGTGATACCTTGACCCAAATCAAGATTAAGTTCCGTGTTTTAGCAGGCCCAGGTAATACGACACAACTGGCAGAAATTCGCTATTTTGTTTCCGCCTCTGATGGTGATGGTAAAAACCAAACCAAGAAGTTCTACACTTCTTACTTCCCTGTTCGAGAAGCGGGTAAGCCCTATGAGACCGTTGAGATTATCGAGCATAACGTTATCACGCGCCAAAAGAAGTTCCTGCTGTCTGTCGGTATAGAACAAGACCCAAAACGCCCTCAGCCTGGGCAGGCACAAACGGTTCAGCAGCAGACGATCAGGGCGGTGACTATTGCGCCAGTACAGCAAGAAACGTTGCCTGGGACAGAGAACCTTATCTGGCGCTAGTGTGAGTTTTGAGACGGTTAGCTTGGTGCTTTGCTCATGGCTTCGGATTTGGCTTTAGAGACGATGAAACGGTCGTGACGGCCTTTCATGATAACTTTGCCGTTCTGCGTGAGGGTGGCGGAAAATTGTAACCTGCGCCTGTCAACCAACTCCAAAATGGCTTCAATCTCAATTGGTGTGCCCGGTACCGCCGCTGCTAGATGGTCGATGCAAACATGTGTCCCGACCGTTGCGTCATCTTCATCGTAAAACGGCATCACATTGTAAGTGCAAGCAAATTCGATTTCCCCGATCAGGTGAGGGGTCGAGATAACATTAACGCCCTCATTACCCAACGCCGCAGCTGTTTGTTCCCAAGCCACATCGCGGCTGTAAGTTTTTGAGTAGGGCAGGGATGGGAGTTGTTTCATGGACATCTTCTTTTCTGATGAGGTTAGCAAGGTGAAGCGCATCTTTAAATGAATAGCAGGCATCTATCAAAAATGCAGGCGTAGTTGTCTCAGACCATCTATCCATGCTGTCATACCCGCCTTGAGCGGGGATCTCGGTTAGAGTTAATCCGATGTTTCAAAGATATTCTTGTCTTCAAAGAAAGATCCCCGCTCAGGGCGGGGACAATAATCTCTGTTCTGATAAGAATTTAGCTTAACAATCCAATGTGTTAGCGCGTTCCCAATCGCTTAGGTGACGGGAGTAGTTGTCCCATTCTTTGAGCTTTAGTTTGGTGTAGGCAGCGTGGAATTCGTCGCCCATCCATTTTTTGAGGACCTTATTGGACTCAAAA
>CAJQQJ010000105.1 GCA_905480445.1 uncultured Alphaproteobacteria bacterium
AAACTAACTCATTATCCGCGCCCAGCTCCGCACCCTACGGCTGCTCCACTGAACGCGGATAATGACGACTGTCCAACACCATCAAACTGGTACATTTTTACTCCGGCCAATGGTGGGTTTTTACTCCGGCGTTGACAGCAGATGTTACAGGCAGTAGCAAAGGATAGAGGCTTGCAAACTCTGGTGTTACGAGCAGAAGACTTTTTCGGCGGAAAAGGAACTGGCTCTTGGTTTGACCTTGCTATCACATCTCAGTTTCGATTAGGGAACGTTGTTTATCCTGGCGATAGAGACCTCTCTCATGCCTGGGCCTACTTGCCAGACCTATCACGCGCTTTTGTCGCTCTTGTGGAACGACGTACCGAATGTGCGAAGTACGAGGAGTTCCTTTTCGAAGGCTACTCTTTAACCGGCGACCAATTGCACGAGCTACTAGAAAAAGCATCCAATAAAAAATTGAAAAAGGCAGCCATTCCCTGGACGTTTTTTAGGCTGGACTCACTCTTCAACGCGGTTTGGCGTGAAACACTCGAAATGCGATACCTCTGGGACAGGCCTCATCAACTCGACGGCAGCAAACTCACTGCCTTCTGCCCAGAATTAATGGCCACCCCTCAGAAGATCGCCTTCGAGGAGGCTCTAAAAGACTTGAAGCTTCTTTAATCTATAAAGGTGTCTTTTCTCGTACCAAGTAGGGTCAAAATGAGCCAACAATAGTAGTTACTGCGCTGGCCGCCGCAGGAAACTGACTGAACGAACCGCCCAAAAGGCCAAAAAACCAACGGGACCAAAGAGAAACGTCAATACCAGACAAGGGACTACAGCCCAAAATCTCACGCCTTCACGTCGCGCGGTTCTGCAAATCCATGCCCCAATGAACAAATCAAAAGCCAAGAAATGTACCCAACCGGCTAAGGCAGCCTTTTCGTGCGAAAACAGCTCCATGACAGCAGCGAGACTGCCAAAACCACCTCCCCCGGAAGAAGGAAGGACCAACAAAACCACCTATCCCAATGATAGCACAACGGGAATTATCATTCCTGCGATCCTGTTTGACCAATGCGGGATCAGTGGTGACGCAAGTAAAAGAAGCCAACCAAGCATCGCGACTATACTCGCTATCGAGAAGAAAATTTCAAAGTCCATACCAGCACCCCATGAGTTCATCAGTAACTTCAGCCCCTGATACGTGCAAAGAACTTGCAAACGCAAGTTCTTTCTTTTAGTTTCACCCCTATGGAAAATTTATACACATCAAATGCTCTGCGCCTCCTACAGACTGCAGATGAAATCAAAGCTCGATTGTCGGGAGAGTTTTCGGCTGTCCATGGACTGTCGGTAAATGAGTTTTTTCTCTTACTGCATTTGGAACAAACAGCGGCGCACCGACTATCAAGGGTCGAGTTAGCCAAACGAATGCAAATCAGTGCTTCCACCGTTACCCGAATGGCAACTCCTATGGAGAAGATTGGTCTCGTAGATCGGCAGGCCTATCAAAAGGATGCGAGATTAGCCTTCGTCGTCATTACAGACGCAGGACTGCGGAAACTAGAAGAGGCCCGTGCTACATTTACAAAACAAGCAGGTTATATCTTTAACAACCTCCTAGACGAAGCCGAGCTAAATCAGTTGTCCTTAATGTTGGGCCGCCTCACTTCCGGAACAGTTGGTCGCTTGTCTTAGCAAAGCCTTCAAGAAGAGACATTTTGAGGGAGTTTGTGAGAGCTTGGGACCGCTCTGGTCAGTTTAAGAGACTTGTCAGTTCTTTAACTGAAACGAGCACTTCATTTGGTTCCTCCCACAGAACCCGCCGGACCTCCAAGTTATCCAGCACTAGTCCTGCCTTGCGTCTGCTCGCTTTTTGAACTGATGAGAATGAGACTTCAAACCATAATCCCTGAGCCACAGATCTAACAGGCCCAAACCTCTCGACCGTATTGGCCTCAATCCATTGGTTAACTGCTTTCTGCTCGTCAGCCTCCACACGACATGAGACTTTGCCAACAGGCAAAATTGAAGCGCCACCTTCTGCTTCTTCACCGCGAGCACCCAGCGTTAGTTCGCTGAATTGAGAACTGCCTGGTCGTTTCTCGCCATAAAGAAGGACGAGTGTTGTCGTAAACGGAGGATTCAGCCAGAATAGCCACTCCTCGTCTTTGATGTATTTACCTTCCCAGCGTTTCAAAATTAGACCATCGACACCTTTCATTGTTGTTGACTCTTCTCGTAGTTTATCAAGGTCATCAATGGTCCTCCAGTCTATTAAACTCGATAAATCCCAATTGGTTCTGGGCCTAAACCATTTTTCCAAGGCTTCTCTTCGCTGCCGGAAAGTTAAGCCATTTAGAGCTCTATCTTCAAGATTTTGAGCGTCATCGACGCGAAACAGAGCCGGGTGACTTTCAAGCAGTTTCTTAGTCGTTGGCCGGCGCCCTACCCTTTGCTGAAGCATCTCGCTTGGCAACACCACACCATCTTTGACGACCTGCAAGACCCCTTCCACTATTCCATGAAAATCGGCCTGGTCAACAATGTCAGGAAAGGCTGCGGTGATATCCTCACCGATTTCAGAAAAGAGCTTCACTTCATCTCCAAAGGAGGAGAGTTGAACCCTTAGACCCTCCCAGCTCCAGCCAACTGCATGGACCTCAGGAGACAAAGAATTTGGGCCTTGCTCATCCAGTCGGATCGTAGACAAAGGAGATTTGAATATGGCCCGGCCAATTGTGTTCGGTTTCGATACTCGCCCTTCAAGCCAATCGAACAATTCTTTGTAAGGAGGCGTTAGCGTAGCCCAAACTTCCTCGATTTCTGTTAGATCTACCTTCGACCAACTTGCCAGCGCCGATTTTGCAAGTGAACCTGGCAGAAAGGCTTTTTTGCCAGCTGTCATAAGCTTTAGGAGCATCCTACGTTCCGATGCTTCTTGGCAATTGAGAATGTCTTCCAAGACGGTCTGCAAGTCTTGTTTCTTCGCGATTTTCAAACGTTCGATAACCTCTGCAATCCTCAGTTCTTTGATTGCAGGTGCTGGCCACAGCAAAGCGATTGTTTCAGACAGATCACCAGCAAAGCCATGGGACAACTCAAAGAGTTTGGGGTCTAGTCGATCAAGCAGACTTCCTTTCAAGGCGGCTGCTTTGACGGTTGGCATGTTCAACTCCGAAACGGCAATAGCAAGTCCATAGCCACGGTCGGCACCAGAGGTCTTCTTTAGAAAATTCTTCAAATAGCCCTGTTTGGCTTCGTCAGTAGGGGCATTGGAAAGACCATCGAGTAAGAAAGTCAGGCCCTTCATCCCTCTTCCCCTTCACCTTCTCGCCCAACCAAGGACAAAGCTTTCGCCCTTCTTTGTCGTGACTGGCACCAATGAATGGTCGCTTCCTCGCTGCCATGGGTGACCCACACTTCTTCGGGATTAACCTCCTCTATCGTCTTCGTGAGTTCAGGCCAATCGACGTGATCTGATATAACTAAAGGCAGCTCAGAGGCTCCCATGAAGGATTTACCACGAACTCTGTGCCATCCGGATGCAGTCACCGTAATTGGATCTCTTACTGTTTCCCCGAACTGTTCAAGCAGTACATTCAAGGGCGCAAAAACGATTGCTCCTTTCAGATTGTCGCCGCGGCTTTCTTCAAGGGAACGAATATGCCCTAAATCTACACCCAATTCCTGATAAGTTTCGCTGTGCTGGAATTGGCTGCCATTCAGATAAATCGGTTCATCAATACCTGAACGCCGGAGTTCAGCGATCAACCGCTGACATTTGCCGAGGCTGTAGGCATTCATTTGTAGCGTTCGTTCAGGGAATGTCTCTCTGACCTGTTTCAACTTCTCAATTTCACCTTCCACCGGCGGATGCTCAAAAAGAGGCAGGCCAAACGTGGCTTCAGTGATGAAGACGTGACAAGGCACGACTTCAAAAGCTTGACTGGTTGGATCTATACGTCGCTTGTAGTCACCAGAGGCAACCACGCGACACCCTTCATATTCTAACAAAATCTGGCAAGAGCCCAGCACATGACCAGCGGGATAAAAGCAAACTGTAACGCCACCAATTGACAGAGGCTTACCCAGTTCAATTGGAACAAGTTTCTGCCCAGCCCTTTTCCCGTAGCGTAATTGCATAAAGGCCAACGTCTCTTTGCTGGCAAGTACTGAGCGATTTCCAGGTCTTGCGTGATCGCCATGAGCATGGGTAATCAAGGCTCGATCTACAGCAGAAGCAGGGTCGACGTAAAAGTCACCAGGCACACAATAAAGACCCTTGCGCGTAACCTTCAACCAACTTTCAGCTTGATGACTTGCCCTTTGCATACCAGCAAACTAGGGTCGAGCACTCCTTAGGTAAATAGAGATTCTGTTTTTCAATGGCGAAACAACTGCCGCAAGTTTTTGGTGATTGGTTTGAAAGCCGTGGTTGGGCGCCACATCGCCATCAAAAGGCGATGCTCAAAGCAGGCCTAAAAGGCGAAGATTGTTTGCTGATTGCCCCAACCGGTGGCGGAAAAACATTGGCCGGCTTTCTGCCCTCACTCGTTGATCTCTACAACAATCCCTCTAAAGGGCTGCACACTCTCTATATCTCGCCATTGAAGGCCTTAACCGTCGACATTCATCGCAACTTGACCTTACCCGTCGAGGAAATGGGGTTGGACGTAACGATTGAAACCCGCACAGGCGATACACCCAGTCACAAGCGGCAGAGACAAAGAAAGAAGCCGCCGTCTATTCTGTTAACCACGCCAGAATCCTTTGCGCTTTTGTTGTCCTATACTGACGCCAGCAAGATATTCGGATCGCTCAAATGCCTCATCATTGATGAACTGCACGCGCTCACTGACAACAAGCGAGGTGATCTTCTGGCGCTTGGGCTTGCCCGTCTCAAATCTCTTGCTCCTGAGGCACGGCGGATTGGTTTGTCCGCTACTGTCGCGGACCCAGCCTATTTACAACGCTGGCTTGCTCCCTGTACTGCCAAGGGCGAAGAAACAACCAAGTTGATCCTTGGAAAGCCCGGACCAAAGCCAAAGATTTCGATTTTGAAGACCAAAGGCAGAATGCCTTGGTCTGGACATATGGCTTTGCATGCCGTCGACGAAATCTATGCACTAATCAAAGATGCCAAAACCGCTATTGTTTTCGTTAACACAAGGGCACAGGCAGAGCTGATTTTCAGAGCACTCTGGTCAATCAATGAAGATGGTCTCTCGATCGCGCTTCATCATGGCAGCCTGTCACCAGAACAAAGGCGAAAAGTTGAAGCCGCCATGGCGCGAGGGCTGTTGCAAGCTGTTGTTGCCACCTCCTCTCTCGATCTCGGTATCGATTGGGGCGACGTCGACCTCGTTGTTCAAGTCGGTGCCCCCAAGGGCGTGTCCAGACTTCTGCAAAGAATAGGTAGATCCAATCACCAGTTCGATAAATCAAGCCGCGCTGTTCTGGTTCCTGCCAACCGTTTCGAAACACTGGAATGCCAAGCCGCTATCGATGGTGTCAAAGAACATACTCTCGACGGTGTTTTGGAGCGTGACGGTGGGATGGATGTGTTGGCGCAGCATCTGATTGGCACAGCCTGCTCAGAGGCATTCAATCCAGATCAAACTTATGAAGACATCCACAACACGGCGACTTACGCTTACCTCACACGCGAAGATTTCGATGCGATCCTCCATTTCGTGAGCGATGGTGGTTATGCCCTGCGTGCTTACGAGCAGTACAAACGCCTGATCATCGACGAAGACGGGAACTACAAAATAGCTCACCAGCGTTTCGCACGGCAATATCGCATGAACGTTGGAACTATCGTGGAAGCGCCAACACTGCGCGTCAAACTTGGTCGCAAGACATTGGGTGAAGTGGAAGAATACTTCGCCCAAATGTTGGAGCCCGGTGATACATTCATTTTTGCTGGCCAGTTGTTACAATTCAAACGCATCCGCGAAGTCTTTTTGGAATGTAAAGCTGGAGGGTTCGGAACGCCAAAAGTGCCGGCCTACGGTGGCGGCCGATTGCCGCTGTCCACCCATTTAGCAAGCCGCGTAAGAACCATGCTGCAAGACCCCTCCTATTGGCGAAAATTCCCGAAACAAGTGCGCGATTGGTTAGCTGCCCAAATCGACGTCTCGATTACGCCCAACCCAGACTCTTTGCTCATTGAGTCTTTCCCCCGCGCTGACAGAGAATTCCTCGTCGCATACTGTTTTGCGGGCAGGAACGCTCATCAGACTCTGGGCATGCTGCTCACCAAACGTATGGAAAGGTTGGGTTTGGGTCCCTTGGGGTTTGTCGCCACTGACTACGTGATCGCAACCTGGTCACTCAGAGCCCCCAACAAAGAGCAGCTGGCTGAACTGTTCAATCGGGATATGCTGGGCGACGATTTAGAGGATTGGATCCAAGACTCATCCCTGCTGAAGCGTACCTTTAGAAACTGCGCAGTGATTGCCGGATTGATTGAACGACGGCATCCTGGCGAGGAGAAAACACGCAAGCAAGTCACAATCAGCACAGATTTGATCTACGATGTTCTTCGAAGACACGAGCCAGACCACATTCTGCTGAGGGCAACCTGGGCAGATGCAGCAGCAGGCCTAACGGACGTGGCGCGCCTTTCTGATTTGCTCTCTCGCTATGATAAGAACCTCGAGCTCAAAAGATTAGACAAAGTGTCACCGATGGCTGTTCCTATTCTTCTCGAAATCGGTCGAGAATCCGTTTACGGTTCTGCTCAAGATGAACTGCTCGACGAAGGATCCGATGATCTTATCGCCGAGGCTATGGGCTGAGAAACGTTTTGAACAAGGACTTACCACGCGGCTGTGAGCTGATTGTACTTTCAGACCAACACTTCTACGCTCATCCGACTGGCGCCCTTTACTGGCCACAAAAACAGGCTCTCATCGTCGCGGACCTCCACCTTGAGAAGGCTAGCCACTTTGCGGAAAAGGGACGATTCCTTCCACCCTATGACAGTGCAGAAACTCTCAACAAACTGGAAGCCGCCGCGCGCTTCTTTGAGGCTAATCAGATTTTTACGCTGGGGGATTCATTCCACGACAATGAAGCTTTGCGACGAATGCCGGCCGCGATCAAAGCACAGTTCTCCAAATTATTGGCTACCTTTCGCTGGAATTGGATAACTGGCAATCATGACGAAGAACCAGAACAAAGAGGATGGAGACAGCACGAGGTTTTGCGCTTTGGTCAAGTCGATCTCCGTCACATAACAACGCCTGACTTGCCTTCAGGGGTTAGCGAGATATCTGGGCACTTCCATCCCAAAGCAAAAGTCAAAGTCAGGGGCCGCGTTTTATCTCGGCCTTGCTTCATCTATTCGCGAAATCGACTAATTATGCCTGCTTTTGGATCACTGACCGGAGGGCTTGCCGTACGTGACCCAGCAATCTCTACTTTTTTCCAAGAGGGCGCGGTTACTTTGTTGTTAGGCAAAGAGAACCTTCATCGCTATCGATTGCCCCCAAGCAAAAAGACCATTAAATCCGATACGGAAACTTCATGAAACCACTTATCGTTTGGTTTCGCCAAGATCTGCGATTGGCAGATAACCCGGCTTTGACCGCTGCGTCGGCTAAAGGGTGCCCAATTGTTGCTCTTTACGTTTTAGATGAAAACAAAGATATGCCTTGGACGCTGGGAGCGGCTTCGAAAGTTTGGCTGCGGGCATCTCTTCAATCGCTTGATAGATCGCTAAAACAATTAGGCGGTAGCTTGACGATAAGAATTGGCCGAACACAAGATACTATAAATCAGTTGGTTAATGAAACCGGAGCCAACGCTGTTTATTGGAATCGTTGTTACGAGCCTTCTTTTATCGAACGAGATGCTGCGATTAAGTCTGAACTAAAGGCATATGGTCTTGAGGTACAATCTTTTAGCGCCTCCTTAATGTACGAACCTTGGGAGTACAAAACCAGGACAGGAACGCCTTTCAAAGTTTTCACGCCCTTTTGGAAATCACTGATTGCAAAGGGCAAGCCTACAGATCCAACCCCGGCACCAACTAGGCTGACGTTCCATCCGGTTAATCAAGGTCCCAATCTTGATAACTTGCGTTTGCTTCCACCAAAATCCGATTGGCCTAAATCAATCCAAGCCTCTTGGTCACCAGGAGAATCTAATGGAAAAAATCAGCTGTGCAGATTTTTAGACCAGGGTTTAGGGGGCTATGCTGATTTGCGTGACCGTCCAGATCTTAGTCATTGTTCTTCTTTATCGCCCTTCCTGCATTTTGGTGAAATCTCTCCTAGACAAATCTGGCAAGCAACAGTGTCGCAAATGGCTGCTTTCAGAAACGGGTCTTTAGATCGAGACGGATGGGCATTCTTGCGAGAAATAGCATGGCGTGAGTTTTCCTATCACCTATTGTTCCACTTTCCTGAACTGCCCGACGTAGCTTGGAACAGGAAATTCAACTCATTTGGTTGGATTGAGGACCATAAGTTTTTGTCAGCCTGGCAAAAAGGACAAACTGGTTACCCATTCATAGACGCAGGCATGAGACAACTCTGGCATACAGGTTGGATGCACAACCGAGTTCGAATGGTTGCCGCATCCTTCTTGACCAAACATCTTTTGCAGCATTGGACTAAAGGCGAAAAATGGTTTTGGGACACTCTCGTGGACGCAGACCTAGCAAGCAATTCCGCGTCTTGGCAATGGGTATCGGGTTGCGGTTTCGACGCTTCTCCTTACTTCCGGATATTCAATCCGATGCTGCAAGGGCAAAAATTTGATCCGGACGGAAGCTATGTCAAACAATGGGTTCCCGAGTTATCAAATCTGTCTTCCAAATATCTTCATGCGCCCTGGGAAGCACCGTCAAGCGTGCTAGCCACTGCCAAAGTCACTCTTGGCAAAACCTACCCCCATCCAATCGTTGACCATAAAGCAGCGAGGTTAAGGGCGTTGGAGGCTTACCGAGCAATAAAGACCTAGCTGCGAACCAAACCGGGCCTTTAGAGCTCTTCGTCTTCGATTGTATCAATCAGGAACTCTGGGAGCGCTGATTGTAGAGCATCCATCACCTCTTCTTCATCGGCACTTTCTGGGACAGAAAGCGAAAGCTGGACAAAGAAAGTCTGACCGCCACCCATGGAAGCTTCAACGGTTTCACTGACCAACTCATCGATTGAGATTGAAAACTTCGACAGGACTTTGGACAAATCATGGATGATGCCCACACGGTCAGGGCCGGTTAGTTCAAGCAACAACAAGCCTTGGTCATCATTGCCAGCGTCTTCATCCATACGATCGACTAAAACCAAGAATGTGTCTGGCTTGCTGAGAGCTTTTAGTTCGGCAGCAAGAAGGTCGGCCTTACTATCTTCGACCTCGACATGAGCACCACCGGCAAACCGGCCACCGAGATTGATGAAACGACTTTCAACCCAAGTAGCGCCGTGAGACGAGACAATTTCAGACAAAATGGAAACCATGCCGGGACGGTCTTTTCCATTGAGAGTGAGCACCAAACCTACAGACATTGCTTTTCCTTTAATAAAACAGAAAGGCAGCATAACAGGTTCGTTCAGAGTTTTCAGACTTTAGTACAGACCGCGCTTTTTTAACTCAGTTACAAAATTAAGCTCAGCTAGAGAAAACTTCGCAACGTCCAATTCAAGCAGCCGTTCTTCCTTGTCCGCTTCTTTGATTTTCAGCAGCCATAATTCCGCATCAGACGCGCTCATCATGAATTGCCCTGTCTGTTCTGCATCTAGGGTACACACGTTGGATGTGCAGCCAGAGAACAGTCTGGTTTTCCTTGTTTCCCCTGCCACAACGAAAGAAGAGGAAACCACGCTGTTGTTTTTCTCAAGAGATATTTCTAGCTGGCTGCCGCCTTCAACGTCATGCTGAACGAAGAAAACAGCGGCACCAAAAGGGTCGAGCGAATAGGTATCAACGTAGCGAAGATAGCAGCGACGCTCTTCCGTGCCCTCATATTGATCACAGAAAAGGTCCCATCCATCGTAAGGTTGATGGAGATCGACCTTCCAAAGCGCAGGATCACGATAGATGAAATAGTGCCAAATGAGTGCTGCTAAGCCAACAATAAACAAGGTTGCTGCAAACCCGCCAATGACAAGTTTTTTCATCGATTTTCCCAAAGCTGTACTTTTGATTTTATCTTTTCGTTGGCTTGAGCCTAACAAAGGCCTAAGTCACTTGGTAGAAACGTCTGTTCACAACACAATGACTGAAAGCGGGTTTGTGTCGATTACTCGAAAGCAACTTGATCTCATCTCTGAGATCGTTAAATCAGCAGCAGAGACCGAAATCATGCCAAGGTTTCGCAATTTGTCCGAAGATCAAATAGAAACCAAATCTGATCCCAGCGACTTTGTAACCGAGGCAGACAAGGCAGCGGAAGTCGCAATCACAGCCGGGTTGAGAACCCTATTTCCTTACGCCTTTGTTTTCGGAGAAGAAGCGGTTGCGGAAGACGCCAGTTTGTTATCCAAACTAAGTGACGCCGATCTATCGATTATCATCGATCCAATTGATGGGACAGGCAACTTCGTCGCTGAGAGACCTAGGTTTGGCACAATAATCGCGGTCGTGGTAAAGGGAGAAGTCACTGCTGGATTAATCTACAACCCCAACAGTCGAACTGCTCACTGTACGATCAGAGGCGAAGGTGCTTGGCAAGAAACAGATGATGGGGAAACAAGTGATCTAACAGTGAAAGCGACAGCATCCCTCGGCCAACTAAAAGGTTCTGGCGGCCTTAAATTCTTGCCTAAAGAATTGCGTGAGCAAGTTCGAGAAAGCCTTAAACTTGTTGGCTCATACGAACATGCGGGCAGTTGCGCTGTTCGCTATCCGGAACTGGCCAATGGCGAGCTGGATTTCATGTTTTTCAATCGCTTGATGCCATGGGATCATGCCGCCGGTTGGCTTCTTCATAAAGAGGCAGGCGGCTACAGCCATCGCTTAGATGGACTGCCTTACCGACCAACCGATTTTGAAGGTCCTCTGCTCCTCACCAACAATGAGGAGTCTTGGGAAACGCTTAAAGAGAGAGTTTTCTCTGTGTTTTCGTCAGGCGACTGAGGCGTCATAGATAGACTGAATGCTAGCACCTAGTGTGGCGTTGAATTCCTCATCTGTTTGCGCGTCGTTCAAGCCCTCACTAAGAGCTCTCGAGAAAGAAGCAATCATGCTTTGGTTTTGGCAGAGCATTTCGTTCGCGCGGTCACGGCTGTAACCACCAGACAAAGCAACTACTCTAGCCACTTTTGCGTGACCACAGAGCGATGAATAATGGCCAGCTGTATTTGGTAGGCTGAGTTTCAGCATCACCTTTTGATCATCTGCAAGAACATCGAGCGACTTGGTCAATTCTGTTAACAACAAGGCTTCACATTCAGATTTCTCTGGGCTTGTGATTGTGATTTCTGGCTCAATAATTGGCATCAGGCCACAACCGATAATGCGGCGAGCTTCTTCGAATTGCTGTTCTACAATTTGGGCAACGCCTGACGCTGACGCTTCATCAATCACGGAACGCATTTTTGTGCCGAATACACCGTAAGTGCTCGCTTCGGCCAAGGTTTCTTCCAAGCCCGGCATTGGCTTCATCAATTTGACGCCATTGGCAGCGTCCTCTAGGCCCTTGTCGACTTTGAGAAAGGGCACGACAGACTTTTCTTGCCAGAGATAAGCAGGAACAGAAAGATCGCCAATTTTCTCTCGCATAGTGCGTTCGAACAGAATGGCACCCATTACTTTAGAGCCGTCAAATGCAGGAGAGGTCATGATGCGTGCTCGCATCGCTTGCATCAATGCAAACATCTCTGTGTCATTGGCATAGCGGTCGCCTTCAATACCGTAAAGGGCTAGTGCTTTAGGAGTCGACCCTCCACTTTGATCAAGCGCAGCGACAAATCCAGGTGCTGTTGTGGCTTTTTCTAGCTGTTTTTCAAACGACATTGTTTTCCCCAAAAATTTCGTTAGAGGTTCAACCCCAGCAGCGAGGGAACCTTGGACATAGAATCAAAAATTTCAGCCCCTTCCCTAACCATCGCGTCCTGATCTGTAAAGGGGTCACCGACATATCCTAGCACTCTAACGGAAGCAGCGACGGCCGCTTGCACGCCAGGAATGGAATCCTCAATGATGACAGCTTGACCGACTTCAAAGCCCATTTGTTGCAAAGTATAGAGGAAGAGATCTGGAGCTGGCTTGCCTATTCCAACCAAGTCAGCGGAAAACAATCTGTCTTCAAAATAAGGTAGAAGTCCGGTTTTGCCGAGCGTTACGTTCATTTTTGAAGGACGACCCGACGAGGCCACACAAATTGGAATATCGTTTTGTGACAATTTCTGGACTAAGGAAATCACACCTGGGATTGGGTCAATTTTTTTCCTAAATGCTGCTTCGGTTCGGTCACGAACCTGCTCACTCCAATTGTCATCAAGCAAGCGACCAATCTCCTGCTCCACCTCTTTTTGGACAGAGGACATGGCCTTCCCCACAAATCGGTTACGGCATTCAGCAACGCTCATTTCCCAGCCAGCTTGAAGCAGCATCTCCGTCATAATTTGGTTAGATACTGGTTCGCTGTCGACCAGAACACCATCGCAGTCAAAAATCACGAGTAATTTGTTCATGCTGCGACTCTGCCCCGTAATTTCATCAACGTAAAGCAATCTCGATTCAACTTTTGTTAAAGTCGGTAACAACAATCAATTGATCCAAATGAAAAGAGAACTATTCTTCCTTTTCAGAGAGGGGTCGCATGGAAAAGCAAAAACCAGACGTTGACGTATTGATCGTAGGAGCCGGATTTTCTGGTCTCTACCTCATTCATCGGATGCGCCAAATTGGTTTGTCCTGTCACGCATTCGAAGCGGCAGCAGGTTTGGGCGGCACTTGGTATTGGAATCGCTATCCCGGTGCCCGTTGTGACGTAGCCTCGTTCGAGTACTCATTTTCTTTCGACAAAGAATTGGAACAGGAATGGGAATGGAGCGAAAAGTATGCGCCCCAACCAGAGATCCTCGAATACGCAGAGCACGTTGCAGAGCGGTTTGATCTTAAAAAGTCCATTTCTTTTTCTACTAAGGTTACCTCTGCCATTTACGATGAAGACAACAAGCTCTGGAGCATCAAAACATCAAAAAACAGCGCCCATAAAGCCCGCTTCGTTGTTTTTGCAACTGGCTGTCTCTCGGTGCCTTTCACGCCGCCAATCGTTGGGTTAGCAGAGTTTGCAGGATCAACCTACACAACGGGGCGCTGGCCTCATGAAGGCGTGGGTTTTACTAGCCAGAAAGTTGCTGTGATAGGCACTGGCTCCTCCGCCATTCAGTCTATTCCCTTGATCGCCAAAGTGGCAGCAGAGGTCACAGTTTTTCAAAGAACAGCCAACTACTCGGTTCCTGCTCGAAACGCGATTACTACACCAGAAGAAAGCAATCGAACCAAAGCAAGTTATGCGGCTTTACGAGAGCAAGCCAAAACAACCCATTCTGGAATCGTTACTTCACCTAGTCCAAAAAGTGCACTCGAGGTGCCGGAAGAAGAACGCCTTGCCACCTATGAGAAACGTTGGACCGACGGCGGTCTCCCTTTCTTGGCGGCCTTCAGCGATGTTATGATCGACCAGAAAGCCAACGATACAGCCTCTGAATTCTTCAAGAATAAAATTAGATCAGTTGTAAAAGACGATGAGACCGCTGAAGCCCTCTGCCCCACCTTTCCTCTCGGCGGCAAAAGAATGTGCGTCGACACAGATTTCTATGAAACTTTCAATCGTGACAACGTCTCTCTAGTTAATCTAAAAAAAGAGCCAATAGAAAGCATTGAAGGCAGCACTCTGCATACGACTTCTCGATCTTTTGAGTTCGATTCAATCGTGCTCGCGACTGGTTTTGATGCCATGACTGGAGCTCTGAACGCTGTCGACATTCGTGGGAAAGAAGATTTTCCACTGAAACAGGCTTGGTCAGAGGGGCCGGATAACTACCTCGGGCTAATGGTGAATGGTTTTCCAAACCTGTTCACTGTGACAGGGCCCGGTAGCCCTTCTGTCTTTACCAACATGCTCATGGCAATAGAACAACACGTTGATTGGATCACGGATTGCCTTGAGCATATGTCAGTCAATGACTTGACACTGATTGAAGCTCAATCTCAAGCCCAACTAGATTGGGGCAAAGAAGTCCAACGAGCTGCTAGCCAATTTTTGCGTTCTAACACAGACAGTTGGTACACCGGTGCCAACATTGAAGGGAAAAAGAACGTGTTTATGCCCTATATGGGTGGCCTCCCCGTTTACCGCGAAACCTGTGATGAGGTTGCGCGCGAGAACTACCGAGGGTTCACCTTGACCTAGAGGGAACAACCTCCCTAGTCAGCAAAGAAACCTTCTTTGCGCAGGCAAGTGCAGCTGCTGCCCTCGCCCTGAACAACAATACAGGGATCATCATCCACGGCACCACAAAGCTTTGCTTCGCAAGGAACACCGTCGCTATCACAGTCCCTCTTCGAGGCCCCGCATTTAAGCAAAAGGAAGTAAGCTTGCTCACAAGAATTTATTTCTCGGCAGTAAACAGACTGCGCTTCTTGCGGGCAGGTCCAATTCTGGGACCAGGCAAAATCATCTAACGAGTTAAACCCACGCGCCACAGAACGCAGGTACAGGAGTTTTTCTTTTTCAATATTCTGTGCTGCGGAAAACTCCGGTGCTGTCGAACAGCAAAGCAGCACTAACAAAAACCATATTTTAGACGTGGAAGCTCTCACCACAGCCACAACGACCTTTTTCGTTGGGGTTTGTGAAGGTGAAACCAGAGGTAAAGCGGGTCTCTTCATAATCCATCGTGCTGCCTAACAAGTACATAACAGCCATAGGATCAATGAAGATCTTAACATCCTTGTCTTCGACGACATCTTCCAGCTTCTTTTGTTCTTTGGCATACTCAACAAAGTATGACATGCCAGAACAACCGGTGCCCTTAACGCCAACGCGAAGACCGATACAGTCTTCATCGCCTTTGGACATCAGGGCTTTCACGCGGTCTGCCGCGTTATCCGTCAGAGAAATAATATTTTGCAGCGCCATTAGCCTGGCCTCAAATCATGTGTAACTGTTAGAACCAATATAGGAACTTTTTTATAAATTAAAACATATCCAGGATAAGTCTAGCCTCTTCGGACATTCTATCTTTCGTCCAAGGCGGGTCCCAGACCAATTCAACCTCGACACGACCAACCCCTTTTACGGCAGAAACGGCATCTGCCACCATACCAGGCATCTCACCGGCGACAGGGCAACCAGGGGCTGTTAGCGACATTTCAATCACCACATCACCCTCTTTCAACATCTCGATTGTATAGATTAATCCAAAATCGAAGAGGTTAACGGGAATTTCAGGGTCATAGACTTCTTTAATGCCGTCGATGATCTCTGCCTGAGTGGCTTTCTGCGCACCTGGTGCCAGTTGTTCACCAGCGCGCGCTTTGAAGGATGTTCCTTCTGCGGTCGTACCTGGCATAAAGTCCTGGAGAGTCAGATTGTCTTTTGTCATCTATACAGCTGCCAGCTTTTGCATGTGTTTCAACATTGCCATCATCCCAACTTGTCGCTGTGTAGTAAGAGCACCAAGGTTAAGCTTCCTAACATGATCCAAGGTAATGCCGGCCAGCTCATCCGCTGTTAGTCCGCTAAAGGACTTCGTCATCATTGATACAAGGCCTTTGACGATAACTGCATCACTTTCACCGCTGAAGTTATGTTTGCCATCCTCAACTCTGTGAATAATCCAAACCCGTGACATACAGCCGTGCATCAGGTTTTCATCACGCATAAAGTCTTCAGGAAAGGGCGTTTCGGGCGCAGCCTTGCCGAGGTCGATGATGTACTCAAACCGCAAGTCATCATCGAGCATTTCAAGCGCTTCAACGTATTCTTGATAGAGTTCCAATGACACGCCTAAGCTCCAAACATCATTTTGGCTTTTTCAACGCCAGTAACCAACTTGTCGACTTCTTCTAGAGTGTTGTACATCCCGAAAGAAGCGCGAATAGTCGCCTCATAGCCCATCGCTTTGATCAAAGGTTCAGCGCAGTGTTGCCCTACTCTCACCGCTATACCCTGGCGATCCAACACCGTAGCAACGTCCAACGGGTGAATGCCGGTAACGTTAAAAGCTAGAACAGATACTTTGTTTGGCGCGGTACCAATCAACTCTATTCCTTCAAGCGCACTCAACTTAGCCATCGCTTGTTCCAGCAGCAGCTTTTCGTGCACTGAAATAGCGTCCATACCAACCGAACTAACGTAGTCAATGGCCGCACCCAAGCCTACAGCTTCCACAATAGCCGGAGTTCCAGCTTCAAACCGATGGGGGGATTCCTTGAAAGTTGTTCCTTCCAAGGTCACAGTCTCGATCATGTCACCGCCACCTTGATGAGGTGGCAGGGTGTTCATAAGATCTTTTTTGCCGTAAAGGACACCAATACCAGAGGGGCCATAGAGTTTGTGACCAGAGAAGACATAGAAATCCACGTCTAATGCTTTGACATCGACTTTGCCATGGGTGATGCCCTGGCAACCATCTAGCATGACCGGAATGTCTTTGCTGTGCGCCAAAGAGATGATCTCTTCAACCGGATTAACAGTCCCCAGAACATTCGAAACGTGGGCCAAAGAGACCATTTTGACTTTTGGTCCAAGCAAGCCTTCAAACACAGCCATGTCTAGAACACCGCGTGCATCAACTGGAACAAAAAGGACTTCTATGCCTTTTGTTTCAGCTAACATCTGCCAAGGCACAATATTCGCGTGATGCTCCATGACTGAAGTCACAACCTGATCGCCCGCTTGAAGATGAGCTGCGCCAAAGCAAGAAGCCACAAGGTTCATCGCCTCAGTACCGCCGCGCGTGAAAATGATCTCGTCTTTATCAGCATTGATGAACTGAGCGACCTTTTCGCGAGCAGACTCGAATTTTTCCGTCGCAACCTGACTTAAAAAATGAGCACCTCTGTGAACATTGGCGTAATCATTTTCCATCATTTCAACCATCGCAGAAATGACCTGTCGAGGTTTTTGAGCAGAAGCGGCAGAGTCCAAGAAAACCAGAGACTTCCCATAGACTTCACGTCCAAGAATTGGGAAATCCGCTCTTATCTTCTCGACGTCATAAGCCTGATTGCTTGTCACTTATTAGCCCTCAGCGTTTGCAACCAACCAGTTGGAGGCATGCTCTGTGAAAGCTTCACGAATGGCCTCATTGTGAATTTCTTCCAAAACTTCACCAACAAAAGACTTCACAAGCAAAGCCCTTGCTTTCGTTTTTGGAATGCCTCTAGACCGAAGATAGAAGAGGCCCTCTTCGTCCAAATCACCGACGGTTGCCCCATGTGAGCAAATCACGTCATCAGCGTAGATTTCCAACTCCGGCTTTGTGTTGATTTCCGCTTTATCAGACAGCATCAGCGCTCTTGAAAGCTGATTGCCTTCAATTTTCTGTGCATCTTCACGCACCAAAATCTTACCCTGAAACACGCCATGACCGCGACCGTCGAGAACGCCTTTATAGATTTCCTTCGAAGTCGTGTTGGCGACTGCATGATCAATAAAGGTCGTCGTATCACAGGTCTGTCCCTTGCCGTCGGCTGCATCTGAAATCAGATAGGCACCCAGAAGATTGAGATGGCCGCCCTCACCTTCGATGACACAGGAAATTTCATTACGAGCCAACTTCGCGCCTGTCGAGAGAGCAAAGTTATCATAGAGCGCATCCGCACCCACTCGAACGAAGGAATGAGAGAGTGAAATTGCCGAGATATCGTCGTCTTGAAGCCGATAGTGATGGAACTTCGCACCATCTTGAACATCCACTTCGCCGACTGAGTTCGTAAAGTAGCTTCCCTGGCCAACGTGGCGTTCAACCAATGTCAATTCACTGCCCTTACCGAGTTTCAGTGAGTTCCTAGGGAAAACAGCATTTTTGTGCCCAGAGTTGGCGAAAACAAGCTCTAAGATGCCGTCGATCTTAGCTTTATCTGCGACGACGACGCGGTATCCGTCCTGCATCAACGCAGAATTCAAACCGACGGTCGGAAGAGCTGTATCTACTAGAAAACCGAAATAGTCTTTCATAGTGCTGAGGCTATGATGCAAGCGAACGACCTTCACTTGCCCCTTCAGCGCATTGATATCCGACAATTCTTCGCGGTAGACACCATTAACAAAAACCATACGTGCTTCAGCCCAAGCTGATTTCGGGCCAATCTTGAACGCATCATTTTCTGGTTCAACGGCAATGAAATCACCAGCGCTCAGTGACGCAAGATTAGTGTACTTCCATTTTTCGTTTCTAACTGACGGGAAACCTTGGCCAGCGAAAGCCGACATACCAGCATCGCGCGTTTCACGAAGCCAATTGGGATCGCTGCTATGGTCTTTGTTGCTATAAAGCGATTGATAGACAGGAATAACCGATGACACTTGATCTGTTTCCTTACGCCGCTTCGTATTGAGCATAGCCATGCTCTTCAAGTTCTAACGCCAATTCTTTGCCGCCAGATTTAACGATCCGTCCGTTAGCCATAACGTGGACCTTGTCAGGCACAATGTAATCGAGAAGGCGCTGGTAGTGTGTGATAACCAGCATTGATCTGTTTTCACTGCGCAAAGCATTAACGCCGTCAGCAACAACACGAAGCGCGTCGATATCCAAGCCGGAATCAGTTTCGTCTAGAATAGCGAGTTTTGGTTCCAAAACCGCCATCTGTAACGTTTCGTTACGTTTCTTTTCTCCACCAGAAAAGCCAACATTTACGGCGCGACGCATCATATCGTCTGAGATGTTAAGTGATTTACACTTCTCACGAACAAATTTTAGGAAACCAACAGCGTCGATTTCTTTTTCTCCGCGGGCTTTCTTGATTTCATTCAGAGCAGTACGCAGGAAAGTCATGGTTTGAACACCAGGAATCTCTACCGGGTACTGGAAGGCCAAAAACAAGCCAGCTGCGGCGCGTTCTTCAGGCTCCATGTCCATCAAATCCTGACCAGCGAAATCTACAGAACCACCTGTTACTTCGTAGCCGTCTCGCCCAGAAAGAACGTAAGATAGTGTCGACTTACCGGAGCCATTTGGCCCCATAATGGCATGGATTTCACCAGTGCCAATTTCAAGATCGACG
This sequence comes from uncultured Alphaproteobacteria bacterium, assembly GCA_905480445.1. Classification (GTDB taxonomy): domain Bacteria; phylum Pseudomonadota; class Alphaproteobacteria; order UBA7985; family CAJQQZ01; genus CAJQQZ01. The sequence goes on from CAJQQJ010000105.1 coordinate 19,189, forward strand.
CCTTTCAAGATAGGCTTGTTTACAGACTCAATAGCTGCATGAAGATTAGAAATCTTGAGCATTTCTTTATACTTTTCCTAATAAATTCAGATAATTAGCCGACCGAGCCTTCAAGGCTGATCGCAACGAGTTTTTGTGCTTCTACCGCAAATTCCATCGGCAATTCTTGCAAAACTTCTTTGCAGAAACCGTTCACGATTAAGGCCAAAGCTTCTTCTTCGGGAATGCCGCGTTGGCGACAATAAAACAGCTGATCTTCGCTCACTTTCGAAGTGGTAGCTTCGTGTTCAATACGTGCCGTAGAATTAGAAATCTCGATGTAGGGCACTGTGTGAGCGCCGCATTTATCACCAATGAGAAGACTGTCACACTGAGTGAAGTTACGGGCATTAGAAGCACGCGGCAGCGCCTTCACCAAACCACGATAGGTGTTTTGAGCTTTACCGGCAGAAATCCCTTTAGAGATGATACGCGATCTCGTATTTTTGCCGATATGGATCATCTTAGTGCCAGTATCAGCTTGCTGCATATTGTTGGTGATCGCAATTGAGTAAAACTCACCCTGGCTGTTATCACCCTGCAGGATACAAGAAGGATATTTCCAAGTAACAGCAGACCCGGTCTCTACCTGTGTCCAAGAAACTTTCGAATTGGCTCCGGCACATTTGGCACGCTTGGTTACAAAATTGTAAATGCCACCTTTGCCTTCTTCGTCGCCTGGGTACCAATTTTGTACAGTCGAGTATTTGATCTCTGCGTTCTCGTGCAACACCAATTCGACAACTGCAGCATGAAGCTGGTTCTCATCTCTCATTGGCGCAGTACAGCCTTCAAGATATGAAACATAAGCATCATCATCGGCAATGATCAATGTCCGCTCAAACTGTCCCGTGTTTTGTGCGTTGATGCGGAAATAGGTCGACAGTTCCATCGGGCAGTGAACGCCTTTAGGTACGTAAACGAAAGAGCCATCGGTAAACACGGCACAATTCAGTGCTGCGAAGTAGTTATCAGTCGTCGGCACAACTGACCCCATATATTTCTTAACAAGATCTGGATGCTTTTGAATGGCTTCAGAAATCGGCATGAAAATAACGCCGGCTTCTTCAAGCTTAGCGCGGAAGGTCGTTGCAACGGATACAGAGTCAAAGACGGCATCAACAGCGACACCAACGACGCCTGCCAGCATCTCTTGTTCTTTAAGAGGAATACCCAATTTCTCGTATGTACGGAGTAATTCGGGATCAACTTCGTCCAAACTTTTAGGAGCTACCTTTTGTTTTGGTGCCGCAAAGAAATAAGTTTGCTGATAGTCAATTGGCTCATAGCCAATTTTCGCCCAATTGGGCTCTTCCATTGTCAACCAGTGACGATAAGCCGTAAGGCGCCAATCCAACATCCATTGAGGCTCTTCTTTCTTAGCGGAAATGAAACGAACGATGTCTTCGCTCAGGCCAATAGGTGCAGATTCCATTTCAATATCTGTGACAAATCCGTATTTGTATTTGTCCGCAGTGATGGATTCAACTCGTTCAACGGTATCAACCGTAGCAGCCATTTCAGCTCTCCAACCAGTAAATTAGTGCAATTTTATTCATTTTAATTGATCACTTGCGACGGCCTAGTCTGTCCTTGAACTTCCGGGAACATAGGTCTCATCTCAACAAGAGAGACCTTTTCTAGGGCCTCAGTAACCGCTCGGTTAACCTGATCCCAGTTCCCTCTCATGCTGCAGAAGGCTTCAGAACTGCAGTCGCCCTCATTGCCATCAACACAAGCAGTGAGCGCAATAGGCCCTTCCACGGCGCGAATGATTTCGGCAACAGAAATATCAAGGGGGCTTCGAGAAAGAAAATATCCACCTGCTATCCCCCTTTGCGAGGCCACAAGTCCAGATTTACACAACATTTTCAATAGCTTAGCAACAGTTGGTGACGGAACAGCAGTCTCCTCAGCAATTTGTGCTGAAGAGGCTAACACGAAGTCACCTGCTAAGTTATCGCCGCCATCTGTTCTAGGCTCTCGCGCTAGGTAGGACAGGACAATAACCGCATAATCTGTGAGGCGATTAAGTTGCATTTAAGTCATCAGTTGAGATCAATAAAAATGATGCCACTGGCCCGTTTCTATAAATAGGACCGAACCAGTGCTATCAACCGATTAGATAGATGGATTCCTAGAACCTCGCAAGGCCTTTTTTAGAATCTTTCTAAAGAACAAAGAAGAGTTTAACGCAGTTGGGCTCGAACGTCGTCAAAACTTACCACTGACCTATCGTTGAACTTTTTAACAGTGGCAGTGCGCTCAGGCATCGTTTGATAAGAGGCCGAAAGAATAGCGTCAAAATAATCATCGCTTTCCAAACCTAAATGCCTTGCTTCGGCGGCCAAACCGCACAACTTCACTACAAAGTTCTCCATTTTTTTACACATGTTAGCTTCCCACTCTTATTTTCGTTGATCCCACCCAGCCTGGGCTGAACTCTGAGGTAAGATTATGAGATCGCCCGTTAACCGACCGTTATTCCCACTCATTCGATGCGTAAACAAATGGGTTCACACTCACGTTTATTTTTTTCTGAACCGATCAAGAGCTATTATATTTGTATCGTCCCCAGACTCTTCGCCTATAGATTGTTTTTCTTCCAATTCGCCTGGAGTTGTCTGATCTTTTTCTTCTGATTCAGGTTCCGGCGATTCGGCTTTCACGACGGAAACCTTTTCATCAGCCGCCGCAGAACTGGCACCGTAACGGAATTGCAGCCCGAAGTTAACAGAAGGGTCCAAGAAAGCAGTTACTCCACTCCATGGTATCACCAGATAATGATTGGAGCCTCCAAAACTTAGTCCAACTGAAAACCCTTCATCCGTGACGGTCAGATTGTCAAACTGATGCTGAAGAACGATCGTCATCTCCGGATGGTATTTTTCCTTGAGTTCATCCGATATTTGAACATCGGGATGGTCAGTGTCAAAGCTGATATAAAAATGGTGGTCACCCGGAAGGCCTTCCGCGGCAGTACGCTCGAGGCAAAATTTCACAACGGCCAGCAGCGCGTTTTCAACCAACTCGTCATACCCGAGCAAATCATTCGGTGTTCCGTCTTCGACCCCGTCAGACATCTGAAACCTGTTCCCATCTCAAGCTTTTAGCAGCTTTTTATGGGGGACGTTCTGTTGCTAGGTGCCCCCCAAGCCCCCACCTAGACCTGCTAAGGCCTAGGAATTTAGTTTCGGAGTGGAACCGCTATTAAGCAGCTACAGCAACCGGAGCATAGTTATCATTTGCAACTATAAAAACAGCCCGATAACGGTGGTACAATGCCGAGCAAAAAGAGAAGCTTTCTGCGCAAGTCGATCCTGTTTCGCCCCCATAAATCAAAAGAAGTTGGTGGAGGCGCCGGGCACTGCCCCCGGGTCCTATACACTTTATTACCTAAACCGTTTATTGCCATAGTGGTTGCCCACACTTCTTATATAGGGAGATTCTTTTGAATTTGAAACTGTTTGAATCTCTTTGTTATCTATTGGAAAGCTAGACTCCACATTTAGCAGCAATTAGTTTAGATGGACGCACATATAGATTCGCTAGGAAAATCACATGGCGCTACAGGCGGAACAACAAGCCGAGATTGATCAACAAAGGTCGAACCAGCAACCAACATTACGCGTTTGTTCACCGGGTTTAGAGGCCTATCTCTATAAGGCTATCCCTGTTTTAGATCATGGTTTCGTGCGAGTTATCGATTACATGGGTGACGATAGCGCAATCGTCCAGGCTGCCCGCGTGTCTTATGGTCAGGGAACAAAAGCCGTTTCAAACGACGCTGGCCTCATCCGCTATTTGATGCGCCACCGCCATTCAACCCCGTTTGAAATGTGTGAAATTAAATATCACATCAAACTGCCGGTATTCGTGGCTCGCCAGTGGATCCGTCATCGCACAGCAAACGTGAACGAATACTCAGCTCGCTATTCTGTTTTGGACCGCGAGTTCTACATCCCACATCCCGATCATTTGGCTGCTCAATCAGTGATTAACAATCAAGGTCGCGGCAATGTCCTTGAAGGCGCAGAAGCAGAAGCTGTATTGAGAATGCTGAAGGAAGACGCAACCCGGTCTTATGATCACTACGAAGCCCTTCTCAATACGCGGCAAGATGGCGAGACTATCGACGAAGATCGTGCAGGCCTTGCCAGGGAACTAGCCCGGATGAATTTGCCGGTCAACATCTACACTCAGTGGTATTGGAAGGTTGACTTGCATAACCTCCTGCACTTCCTTTCACTTAGAGCCGATCCTCACGCTCAGTATGAAATTCGCGTTTATGCTGATGCGATGATCGAAACAGTGAAAGCCTGGGTTCCTATCGCTCATCAAGCCTTTGAAGATTACCGCCTCGGTGCCTTCACATTCTCCAAGCAAATGATTGACGCCATGAAGCGCATGGTTGCTGGTGAAGAAGTTAACGAAGGCAATTCCGGCATGACAAAGCGAGAATGGCGGGAAATGATGGCCGCTCTAGATCAATAAGGATTGCTTTTGCCGCCTGAGAGGCGTTAAAGACAGCACTCTAATTTTATCGAGCTGGGTCGCGCGTCAGGCAAGCTACGTCTCCGGGGCCAATAACGACTTCCTAGGGAGCTGCCTCTGTTAGGATCGTGGTCCTAGTATCGCGGCGCCCACCTGCTTTTGCAGGCCTTGGAAGACTACAACGCCAACGGCGACCTGGCTCTATATTATATGCAGAAAGAATTCCGTTCCTGTGTCATTGGCAGAAGAAAAACAAACCCTCCGCAAAGCCATGCGCTCCGTACGGCGTCAGTTTCACTTAGAAAATGGTGAAGAGGCCGCAGCTAGTTTGTTGGAGCTTGCAACAAGCTCACCTCTCTTTGGGGGTAAAAAAACCATCTCCTGTTTTTGGCCCATTCAAACCGAAATCAACACAGTTCCGTTGATCGAACGCCTTGTCAAAATGGGGCACCGTGTTTGCTTGCCGATAGTTGTTGGCGAAGCTCAGCCGCTAATCTTTCGGGAGTGGCTCCCAACCCTTGAAATGATAGAGGGTGCGTTTGGGGCCATGACTCCGCCAGAAACCTCGCCAGCGTTAACACCCGACATTATTCTTTCTCCCTTACTCGCGTTCGACAACCTGGGTTTTCGTCTAGGGTATGGTGGCGGCTTTTACGATCGCAGCATTGAACAAATTCGCAAAAATCAATCTCTTGTCACCGTTGGCATGGCCTACTCAGTTCAAGAAGTCAGCGACGTTCCAACAGAAACCACCGATCAGAAACTCGATTTTCTGATCACTGAAAAAGAAGTCATAGAATTCAAATGAAACTTTTAGCTCTAGGCGACGTTGTTGGTCGATCTGGCCGTGAAGCAGTTCTTCACTGGCTGCCTCGTATCCGGAAATCGGTTCCGCTAGATCACGTCATGCTCAACGGAGAAAACGCAGCCGGCGGCTTCGGTTTAACTGCTGATATTGCTAACCAGTTCTTCGCTGCTGGCGCAGACGTCGTCACGCTCGGCAACCACAGCTGGGACCAGCGTGAAATGCTCTCTCACATTGAACAAGACCGCCGCATAGTACGTCCTGCTAACTTCCCTGAAGGCACGCCGGGTCGAGGCTACTTTGTTCGTGAAACCGCGTCTGGCAAAAGAATCCTGACAATCCAGTTGATGGGCCGTCTTTTCATGGATCCGTTGGACGATCCCTTTGCAATGGCCGACAAACTGCTCTCCGTTTACAAGCTTGGCAACCAAGTTGACGCAATCATTGTCGATGTTCACGGCGAGGCATCCAGTGAACGCCAAGCAATGGGGCATCATTTAGACAGCCGGGTTTCGGTGGTTGTCGGAACCCACACCCACGTACCAACGGCAGATCATCAGGTTTTGCCCGGCGGTACAGCCTAT
>CAJQQJ010000106.1 GCA_905480445.1 uncultured Alphaproteobacteria bacterium
CAAGCGCATGAAGTGCTGGATGATCAAGATCGCTGGTGGTCACAAAAAGTTCGGGTTGGCTGACGAAAGGTTTCTGCATGACAAAAGTTACCAAATATTCCAGCCTATGGGAATCCTCTAGTTATGCTGAGGTCTCTATATATAAGAAAGATATAAGAATCTTTTATTGTTGTTATAGGTACTGTTGATGTCGGGGATACTATTTTATCCCAATTTTATCCCCTAAATCCACGTGGCGCTTTAACCCTGTGGAAAATTACGGCAGTAAATGAATTTTAATATTTTAATATCAAAGACTTACCGGAAATATATAAATGATAGACAGCCAACAAAATCTCATCATATCTTGACTCTGTGTAAAATAAAACTCACAGAAAATAAGTCGCCCACAAAACTCGCACCTTTCCACAGAAATTTGGCGTGGCGCTATTCCATCAACAAAACACAGATTTTACCCTTGAATTACTAACAGGCTTTTCCCTACCACTGGGAACTGGAATACAGCTGTGATAGGAAGGTCCAATTAGATCTCAACACTAGAGCCAATCATGGAAAATGAGAAATTCAATCTTCACCTTGTTTCAGACTCAACCGGCGAAACTATCATTTCCGTCGCGAGAGCTTGTCTGGCACAGTTTGAGAACGTTACGGTAGAGCATCATGTCCATACCTTGATCAGAACCTCAACGCGAATGGAAAGGGTTATATCATCGATCGAAGCTTTTCCAGGACCGGTCCTTTACACACTAGTTGATGATGAATTGAGAACTAAACTCGATGATACTTGCCGCCAACTCGCTGTGCCTTCAATCCCGCTTTTGGATCGCGCCATTCATATGCTGACGAACTTCTTCGGTGTAGATGCGAGAGCTCAACCGGGTCGCCAACATGCGTTGGACAAAGACTATTTTTCCCGCATCGAGGCCATGGACTATACATTGGCCCATGACGATGGATTATGTCCTGAGGAGTTTGAAAAAGCCGACGTTGTGCTGATTGGTGTTTCCCGTTCTTCTAAAACGCCAACTTCTGTCTATCTGGCCAACAGAGGTGTTAAAACAGCCAACATTCCCTTTATACCCGGTCAAAAATTACCTGATCCCGTCCTTAATCTTTCGCAGCCTTTGGTGATAGGATTAACCAAGGATCCTAAGCAATTGGTTCAACTACGCCGGAACAGGTTGCGTTCCTTGGGTGAGATTAATGAAACAGACTATACCCACATTGATGCTATTAAGGCCGAAGTAGCGGAAGCGCGGCGGCTCTTTTCTGAAAGAAATTGGAGCATGATTGATGTGACGAGGCGTTCGATTGAAGAGACGGCCGCGAACATCATCAATCAATTGGAAAAGAAAAGGCTGAAAGAAAAACAAGATGCCTGATCTTATTTTGGCTTCGAGCTCCACTGCGAGACAAAATATTCTACGTCAGGCAGGTGTTGATTTCAAAGTTGAAGTTTCCCACGTCGACGAGGACTCAATTAAAACCGCTATGATTGCTGAGGGTGCCACAGCCACTATGGGCGCAGAAAGCTTGGGTGAGTTTAAGGCCAGAAAAGTTGCCAATTCCAATCCTGACGCACTTGTCATCGGAGCAGATCAAACTCTCTCGATTAGCGATATTTGGTTTGATAAACCTGTTGATATGGATCATGCGAGAGCTCATCTGAAATCCCTTTCTGGTAAGACTCATTTTCTTCATACGTCTGTATCAGTTGTGCGTGGTGATCAGGTTCTTTGGCATCACAATGAGACCTGTAAAATGACAATGCGAGATCTCAATGATGACTTCATTTCTGATTATCTAGATCAAGAAGGTGAGGCAGCATTAACGTCCGTTGGTGCCTATCGATTAGAAGGTTTAGGAGCCCAGCTTTTCTCGAAGATTGAAGGTGACTTTTTTACGATACTCGGGTTACCTTTATTGCCTTTGTTAGAATTTCTCAGAAACAATCAGCTCTTAAGAAGATGAAAGTTCTTGGTCTTACAGGCTCCATAGCTATGGGCAAGTCAACCGTCGCCAAAATGCTGATGCGTCGTGGCATAAAAGTACACGATTCAGATGCTACGGCTCATCGGCTAATGGCACCAGGAGGTGCCGCCTTTAACCGGATTGCAGAGCTATTTCCCTCCGCAATTGTTAACGGCTTTATCGACAGGCAGGCACTTGGAAAAATTGTCTTTGGCCAACCCGACAAACTCAAACAACTGGAACGGATCAGTCATCCGTTGGTGGCAAAAGAAACTCGCAAGTTTTTGGCACAACAACGTCGTTCCAGACAGAATTTTGTTGTGCTGGATATTCCATTACTTTTCGAAACTGGGGGCGAAAATCGCTGCGATTTCATCGCCTGTGTTTCTGCGCCAGTTTTCATCCAACAACGAAGGGCATTAGCAAGGCCTGGCATGACAGAGGAAAAATTCCTTTCAATTAAAGCGCGCCAAGTGCCTGACGCAGAGAAACGTCTGAACTCGGACTATATTCTACCCTCTGGGTTGGGTCTGGCGGTCACGGATCATGCCGTTTCCCGGATGTTGATCGATATTGCTGATCGACGTCTTAATCGTCCAAGCGCCTGGCCACCAGCTCCATACAAAAACCAAGCCTTCAAAGGGTCGATCTATGCGTGAAATTGTACTTGATACTGAAACAACCGGTCTTGACCCATACGACGGCCACCGAGTGATTGAAATTGGCTGCGTTGAACTGATCAATCACTTGCCGACCAACAACCATTTCCATGTCTACATTAATCCAGAGCGCGTGGTTCCAGATGATGCCATTCGTATTCATGGCATCACCAATGACTTCCTCGTTGACAAGCCTTTGTTCTCTGCTGTTGCTGATGCCTTCATTGATTACATCGGTGATGCGACGCTTATCATTCATAACGCAGAATTTGATATCAAGTTCTTAAACTATGAATTGGATAAACTGGTCAAAGAAGCTCTAACCTTTGATCGAGTTATCGACACATTGGCGATTGCCAGGCGCAAATTTCCTGGATCTCCGGCCAGTCTAGATGCTCTCTGTCGTCGCTACACCATCGACAACTCCAACAGAACATTACACGGCGCTCTGTTGGACTCTGAACTTCTTGCGGAAGTCTATCTTGAGCTGATTGGTGGCAAACAGCGTGGATTTGGTTTTCAGGGCGACGAAGAGGAGCAATCATCTCATGACGCAAGCACGCAACAGTTTACCAGCCGGCTAAGACGAGAACCGCGCCCTCATGATGCTAGCGACGAGGAAAAGGCTGCTCACCTAGCCTTTATGACCAAATTGAAAGAACCGCTGTGGACTAAAAAGGGCTGAATAAGGCAAAACAGCACCTTCATCACGCGATTCTGTTCCAAGCATTCGAAGATTCTAATTGCAAATGAGAATGAGTTGCAATAACTGGGGAGAAACAATGAAAGAACCCCTGTGTCTGTTGCTGCTACCCAAAGCCAAAAAACAACACCCTCAAAATCCTTAAATCCACGGTTTCTGAGGCTAGCAATCATAATCGGTATAGCAATCTTCGTTATTGCCGTTCCAGATCTCAGAGATATGTTCGTCCAGCAAATGGCTGATGCTTACTTGCAGGTCACTGTTTTTGTTGCCGCAACCCTGCTTCTTTTTCATCTTGTAGAGCGCTATTTTGCGATCGATACGGGCGAAGTCCTAAGAAACAATCGAAACTTGCAAGTTCCAATTGCAGCCTTTTTAGGCGCACTGCCGGGTTGTGGCGGCGCCGTGGTGGTGATGACGCAATATGTCCAAGGGTCGATCTCCTTTGGGGCTGTGGTGGCTGTTCTGACGTCTACTATGGGTGACGCAGCATTTCTTCTTCTGGTTAAGGAACCGTCCACGGGTCTTCTCGTCATTTCAATCTCAATCATCGTGGGAACCC
>CAJQQJ010000107.1 GCA_905480445.1 uncultured Alphaproteobacteria bacterium
GTTGTAAGTTCCTCACCTTGGTACTTGATTGATCCACCAGCAAGAATGCCTGGGGGCGAGGGGATCAAGCCCATGATGGCCAGCGCTGTAATAGATTTACCGCATCCTGATTCGCCCACGACACCCAATGTCTCGCCAGGATTGATGTCAAACGAAGCACCTTCTAAGGCAGTCACCCGACCATAGCGCGTGTCGAATTCAATCTTGAGGTCACGGACTGAAAGTAAGGGCTGAGATTGCTGTTCCATCTTATCGCCCTCTTAGTTTCGGATTGAAAGCGTCGTTTAATCCGTCACCGACCAAAGAAATGGCGAGCACAGTCACAAAGATCGCAATGCCTGGGATAGTCACAGCGAAACTGGAATCCAAGATGTTTACGCGATTATCGCCAATTATCCGTCCCCAGGAAATAATGTTCGGATCGGAAAGATTGAGGAAAGAAAGGCCTGCCTCAAACAGAATAGCGGAACCGACCATCAGTGCGGCTTGGACGATAATGGGAGGCAAAGCATTTGGTAAGATAACCCGAAACATGAGTCGGTTGTTTTTAGCGCCGATTGCCCGGGCAGCGGAAACGTACTCTAGATTTCGGATGCGCATAAACTCTGCGCGGGTGATCCTTGCAACCGCAGTCCAGCTGACCGCGCCGATAGCGATGGTGATCATAGGTAAAGAAGCACCAAAAAGGGCAACGATGACCATTGAGAAAAGAAGGGTTGGCAGAACTTGGAAGAACTCTGTGATCCGCATCAAGATTTCTTCAACAATACCCTGATAGAACCCAGCCAGTGCGCCGACTGTAATACCAATAAAAACGGTCATAAAAGCTGCGGATAGACCAACAAGAATGGATACGCGCGCGCCGTACATCATTTGGGCAAGCAAATCTCTGCCGAGGTAATCAGTGCCAAACAAGAAGCCTTCTGCGCCTGGTGGCGAGTAGGCCATCCAGACCATGTCTTCTGGATCAGTCGTATAAAACATTGGGCCAAAAATTGCGATCAGAACGATGAGGATCAAAACAATGAGACCAGCCACGGCGGCTTTGTTCTTGATAAACATTCTGGCGGTTTCGGCGAGTGGATGAGCAGCTTTCTCGACTTCTGTACCCATCGGTTTGTTTTCCTGGCTCATGTCTACTTCCTCACCCTGGGATCAATGAAGCGCAAGGCCATATCGGTTAAAATATTACCAACGATAACCACGAGTGCTGAAAAGAACAGAATGCCGAGGATCGTTGGTGTGTCTCTAGCAATGATGGCTTCAAGTGCCAAAGTCCCGAGCCCCGGCCAGCTGAAGACGGTTTCAACCAAGACCGCACCAGAGATGACAGCTGAAAATTGCAATCCTGCTAGCGTTACAACGGGCGAGAGTGAATTTTTTAAAGCATGCTTAAGAACAACTTTTTTCTCAGAGAGGCCTTTAGCCTTGGCTGTTCGAATGTAGTCAGACCCCAACACTTCCATCATCGATGCGCGGCAGAGACGTGAATACAGCGCCAAAAAGATCGATGAGAGCGTAAGGACTGGAAGAACCATATGGCGAATTATGTCGAATGCGTAGTCGAAGAAGTTGCCTTCAACTGTCACGTCGATCATTCCAGCAACAGGAAACAAGGGGATCTTCAAGGAGAAGGCTATTAGCAATAGGAGCCCTGTCCAAAAGACTGGTGCAGCATAGCCAAAGAGCGCAACTAACGTGACGAAATGACTAGCTAAACCATTGGGCTTTCGCGCTGAATAAACACCGAGCAAAACACCAACAACAAGAGCCAAAATTTGGGCTGTGATTACTAGAAGAAGTGTTGCTGGTAAGCGTTCTAAAATTAGTGTGGTTACTGGCTGATTGTAAAAGAATGAATAGCCCAAATCGAAATGAAGGACGTTCCAAACATACTTGCCGAGTTGCACAACGAAGGGCTGATCTAAACCATAGTCGTGACGAATTTGTTCCATGGTCTCTGCATCTGCGCCGCCCATTGATTGTGAAATGGTGTCAGCAACATCCCCTGGCGCCAAATGCAGCATTGAAAAATTCAACACTAGAACTGCTATCAGCAAAAGGGCTGCGTAGGTAAGGCGCGCCAATGTGGGTTTGAGAAATTTCATAAAACTAATAAATTCTTAAAAGAAAAGGGTGGGGAGAGAGAGCTCTACCCCGCCACTTAAGAGTCGGTCTTACTTGAGGTAAGTTTTGTCCATTGGTGAGCTGGTTGACCAGATACCAAGTGGAGGATTACCCACAGAGTTGTTGTAGACGGTGTGGTAAGGAAGCGTGTTAGTCCAGTAAACTGGTACTTCGTTAGCCACAATCTCCTGGAACTCAGCATACAAAGCTGCACGTTTTGCAGAGTCAGCTTCTTTTCCTGCCATTTCCAATAGCTCGTCTACGCGTGCGTTTGCATAGCTTTGCGTGTTGGACCAGATAACACCCTTTTTGATGTTCGTGCTCTGATATGTACGGTGTACGCCAATCACAGGATCACCCCAGTTAAAGACCGTGTCCCATGTCATGTCAAAGTCATGGTTTGAAACACGCTTTGCCCAGGTTGGGAAGTCAGCAGATGCGCGAACATTAACATCAATGCCAACCTTCTTGAGCGCTGCCTTTGTGTATTCAGCATTGGCTTTCATTGAAGGCCAACCGAAGTCAATATTCAGGCTGAAACGCATGCCATCATCACCTTTGGCATAACCAGCGTCGTCAAGGATCTGGTTCGCCTTGTCGAGATCGACGTCGTAGGATTCTACGTTAGCGTTATAAAGTGGGCTGCCAGGGTGAATGCCTGTTTTCGCTTCGTCAGCGGTGCCGAGCAAAATAGCGTTCAAGATGAAGTTACGGTCAATCGCATACGCGATGGCTTTACGAACATTAACGTCGGCTGTCTTGCCCGCAGCAGTGTTGAAAGCCAACCAGTCAAGTGGACCGATCGCTGCGTAGCCTTCTGGTGTTGCCGTTAGATTTTCGTTCTTTTTCAAACGGTTAATGTTTCTGGCCAATGACTCAAAAGACGTCATATGGATTTCGCCATTTTCAAGAGCAATGGTTCTGGCAGAGCAATCCTTGATGATACGAATAACCATTTTGTCGAGGTATGGGCGGCCTTCCATGAAGAAGCCGTCGTATTTCTCGAGGATGATATGTTCGCCTGGCTTGTGCTCGACAAGTTTGAAAGGACCAGATCCAACGACATCGTGTGAATTCTGTGGATGCGATTTGGGATCTTGACCGTCGCCGTAAACGTGTTCTGGGATAATCGCCATCAACTGTGAAGACATGGCCAACATCAAGGCTGGGTGTGGCTGGGATAGGTTGAGCACTGCTGTGTGTTCATCCGGTGTGTCAACAGACTCAACAGGCGCGAACATAGTCTTGAACGGATGGTTTTCTTTGATGGTCTTCAGCGAGAAAGCAACATCGCTTGACTTGATCGGCTCGCCATCGTGGAACGTAGCGTTTTCTTGAAGGTGCAAAGTGACAGTTAGACCATCGTCTGAGATGTCCCAAGACTTGGCTAGGTAAGGCTGTGGTGTCCAATCATCGTCATAGCGGATTGGGGCGGCAAAGAGTTGTGCGCCGGGGAAGCCAGTCGCAGTGCCGGACTGAACAGCTGGGTTAAGGTGACGAGGGGTGTTTTGCATGCCAACAATGAGCGTGCCGCCTGCTTTTGGCTCTTCAGCCTGAACTGGCGCTTGCACAATTGGCAAGGCTAAGAGCGCAGCAGCTGCGCCCATGAGTATACGTCTCGTGAATTTAATGAAGTGGTCTCCCTGTTATTCATGTTTTGGGCAAGGCTAAGTATTTGGCTATCACCCATCTTTGTGATTTTGGTTCCACATAACTGCGGTTAAGGTCTTCTCTTTCGGGAAGATTGATGCAATGTTAAATCTATTTTCCGGCCTATGACAAGCCCAACTGCCAAATAAGTTTTAAAGTTTCGAGAGGAATTACCATGTCTAACTTCCGCGTCTATGTTGCTAAAAAAGTAATCACCATGGACCCGAATAGACCGTCTGCAACGCACATAGCGGTCAGGAACGGCAAGATCTTAGGCGTTGGCAGTCTTAAAGACATTGAACCTTGGGGTGACTATGATCTGGATGAGCGATTCGCTGACAAAGTGATAATGCCTGGTCTGGTAGAGGGGCATTCTCACACGATGGAGGGGACCCTTTGGACTAA
>CAJQQJ010000108.1 GCA_905480445.1 uncultured Alphaproteobacteria bacterium
TTCGTTGAAACTATTGGCAATGCAACCGAAGAAGTGATCAGGGAATACGTCAAGAACCAACTCAAAGAGATGGATCAGATGGAGCTATTCTCTAAGCGGATAGATGAGCCCCCTGAAACTCGGTAGCTTGCTGCCGAGTTACTTCATAGATGTTCTGTGTATACACTTTGCTATTAACAATTTGAACAATATTCCCGTTCTTTCCCCCCTGACTGTGGAACGCAAAATTCTTCAACTGTTTGTCCTTCGGTGAAGTCGTTTCAATCAGGTAACCAAATTTCGCCCCTTCGGAGCCAGATCATCTGATCAAACACGCCCTTTCGCATTTTGGTTGTTGACATGGAAAGAAATAGTTTTTAGGCAGTCCTCATTCAGAGGGTCGGGAGGCATCGAATGCATTCGAAGGACTTTATAGGCGAAGCAGCTGAAATTTGCGCGCAGCTCGACACTGCACGGATAGAAGAACTTGCCGACGAATTGGTCGCTCTCAGGGAGCGTGAAGGCCGTTTGTTTATTCTTGGCGTTGGCGGCAGCGCAGGTAACGCGAGCCATGCAGTCAATGATTTTCGCAAGTTATGCGGCATCGAGACTTATACACCCACAGACAACGTTTCCGAGCTCACAGCCCGAACAAATGATGAAGGCTGGGAAACCGTTTTTTCAGGCTGGTTGGAAACCAGCCATCTGAGATCGTCAGATGCGTTACTGATTCTGTCCGTCGGCGGTGGAGATGCAGAGCGAAATGTCAGTGTCAATATGATCAGCGCGATCAAACTGGCCAAGTCCCGTGGCGCGTCTGTGTTTGGCATTGTTGGGAAAGACACAGGGTATACTGCTTTAAATGGTGATTTGACGCTTGTGATACCTGCAGTCAATTCGGATCGTATTACGCCATTGTCCGAAGCCTTTCAGGCCGTTGTCTGGCATGGACTAGTAAGCAATCCGAAGTTACAACAGCGCGCGACCAAGTGGTGATTCAGGGCCGATGACAGAAGAGCATCGCACCGACAGTCAACAACGCCGCGCGGTATTTCTTGACCGGGACGGTGTTTTGGTCGTCCCGGAATTTCGAAACGGGCGCAGTTATGCCCCTAGGACGCTTGATACCTATCGATTCTATGAAGGAGCGGCCCAGGATCTCACGAAATTGCATGATTTCGGGTTCAGATTGATAGTGGTCACTAACCAGCCTGATATAGCAAACAACTTAATTGAACCGGAAACGGTTGCAACGATGCACAATCAGCTGGGCTCGGAATTGCCGGTGGATGAGATATTTGTTTGTCCCCATGGCCAAAAGGACGATTGCGATTGTCGTAAGCCAAAACCCGGCATGCTGTTAGCAGCAGCAGAGAAGCATAAAGTTGATCTCGATACTAGCTTTATGGTAGGAGACCGAAACAGCGACATGATCGCTGGCAAGGCGGCAGGATGTCATACCATCTTCATTGATCTTGGATATGAAGCCGAAAAAAAACCAGACAACCCTGATTGGATCGTGAATAACCTGCACGAAGCAGTGACACGTATTCTGGAAAACGAACAAACAAGAAAGTGAGAATGTCGATGTCACGACTGGATGACCTCAAAATCAAAATTTTCGCAGATGGCGCAAATCTGGACAAGATCAGGGTGTTGGCAAAAAACCCTATGGTCAAGGGGTTTACAACCAACCCAACCCTAATGAAAAAAGACGGTGTGACTGATTACGAAGATTTTGCCCGTGAGATTATCGCAGCTGTGCCAGATTTTCCGGTTTCACTGGAAGTCTTTGCCGATGACTTTGATGAGATGATTGCACAAGGCCGGGCCATCGCATCCTGGGGAAGCAATGTGAACGTCAAAGTGCCGGTGATGAACACCAAGGGTGAATTTGCTGGCAAGGTGATTGAAGTGCTCTCTTCAGAAGGGGCGGTCCTTAATGTCACCGCTATTATGACAGTTGAACAGGTTGAGAAAATCGCTGCAGTACTGAATCCGAACGCCTCTGCCATCATCTCTGTCTTTGCAGGCCGGATCGCTGACACAGGTGTTGATCCATTGCAGGTTATGGAAGATTGCAAGGCTGCTTTGAAAGGGCATCCCAAAGCCGAGTTGCTTTGGGCGAGCCCAAGAGAATTGTTAAACGTTTTCCACGCAGATCAGGTTGGCTGTCAAATCATCACAGTAACCGATGATCTTTTGAAAAAACTTGCTCTGGTTGACAAAGATCTTGACCTCTATTCCAGAGAAACAGTCCAAATGTTCTACAACGACGCTGCTTCATCGTCGTTTAGCATTCAAACCGCCTAATTCATCTAATAAATCAACCAACTCGGAGATACGAGTCTTATGACAACCGTACTGGTAACCGGTGCCGCAGGCTATGCAGGCAGCCTTCTTTGCCCTCAACTTCTTGCAAGTGGATATAAAGTAATTGGATTTGATATCTGTTGGTTTGGATCTGATTTCCTGCCACATGATAATCCTGATTTCACATTGATCAAAGGTGATATTCGTGATGCTGACCAATTAGCTAAAGCCATGGAAGGCGTTGATATCGTCGCCAATCTGGCCTGTGTTTCAAACGACGCCAGCTTCGAACTCGACGAAAGCCTGTCGACGACAATCAACCTTGATGCGTTCGAGCCGATGGTACTTACTGCGAAAAACGCTGGCGTTAAGCGTTTCGTGTATGCGTCTTCCAGTTCAGTTTACGGTGTATCCGAGCATCCGGATGTTACAGAAGAGCACCCTCTTTTGCCACTAACCTTGTACAACAAATACAAGGGCATGTGTGAACCTTTACTTCAAAAACATACAGACGATGATTTTGTAGGTGTAATTTTCCGCCCGGCTACCCTTTGCGGTTATGCTCCGCGCCAGCGCCTAGATCTGTCTGTCAATATTCTCACCAACCATGCAGTGAACAACAGCAAAATCACAGTTTTTGGTGGCAGCCAGATGAGACCAAACCTGCACGTTCAGGATTACTGCGATGCTGTTGAGATGCTGCTGACGGCTCCAGCCGAAAAGGTTCAAAATGAGATCTTTAATATTGGTTTCCAAAACATGAGCATTGCTGACCTTGCTGTGCTCGTAAAGAAGGTTGTGGAAGAAGAATTCCCTGAAAAAAGCCCAATTGACATTGTTACAACGCCTAGCGACGACAACCGCTCCTATCACATTAACTCTGATAAAGTGACCCGGGTGCTTGGCTTTAAACCAAAGCTGAATATCGAAGATGCTATCCGCGATCTTTGCCATGCATTCAAGGAAGACAAGTTACTAGATTCTATGGATGACATTGGCTATTACAATGTGAAGACGCTCAAGGCCAAAGGTATCGCCTGATGTGTAAACCAGTAGCGGTCGTCACGGGTGGTGCTGGCTTCATCGGAAGCCATATGGTTGATGTGCTGGTCGAGCGTGGTTTTACTGTGCGCGTTATTGATGATCTTACAGGTGGTCATGCGATTAACCTGTCCGGGCAAGAAAACAATCCGGATGTTTCTGTTGATGTCCAGGATATCAGAACTCTTGAACCGGATAGTTCAATTTTTTCGGGCGCCAGGTTCGTTTTTCATTTTGCCGGGATCGGGGACATCGTTCCCTCGATTGAGAAGCCAACCGAATACTTTGACGTAAATGTCCAGGGTACGGTCCGGGTTCTTGAATGCGCCCGTTTAGCAAATGTGGGAAAGGTAGTCTATGCTGCCTCTTCTTCTTGCTATGGACTGGCTGCTACACCAACGAGAGAAGATCACCCGATCGATCCAAAGTACCCTTATGCTCTGTCGAAATATCAGGGTGAACAGGCCGCTTTTCATTGGCACCAGGTTTATGATCTGCCGGTTAATTCGGTCTGTATCTTCAACGCCTATGGTCCACGCGTTCGTACAACCGGTGTTTATGGTGCTGTGTTTGGTGTGTTCTTTCGGCAGAAACTTGCCGGAGCACCGTACACGATCGTTGGTGACGGCACTCAAACGCGTGACTTTATCTATGTTCGGGATGTGGCAGAGGCATTTTTTGCGGCTGCTAATACTGACGTAGTTGGAGAACGTTTCAATTTGGGTGCCGGCGATCCACAATCCATAAAAAGATTGGTTGAAATCCTCGGCGGCGAACGTGTCTACGTACCCAGTCGTCCGGGCGAACCTGATGTTACGCACGCAGATATTGAAAAAATAACGTCCTCTTTGGGCTGGTCGCCCAAGGTGACATTCGAACAGGGTGTGACCAATATGTTGGCCAACATTGAGCACTGGAATGATGCTCCACTATGGGACCCCAAATCGATCTCAAAAGCAACGGAGACATGGTTCCGTTACATGTCAGATAAATAGCCGGAAGCCTCAACGTTCTCATGACAGTTTCTTTGACCAAACGTTATAGTCACAAAATTCTCACTGCCGAGCAGTTGCGTGAAAAGCTGGGTGTACCACCGCGGAATGAAAAGGCGATTATGTGCCACGGTGTGTTTGATGTCGTGCATCCAGGGCACATGCGTCATTTGTTGTACGCAAAAAATAAGGCTGACATTCTTATTTGCAGTCTGACTGCCGACAAGCATATCACCAAAGGCGCACACCGCCCTCATGTTCCCCAGGAACTGCGTGCGGCCAATCTGGCGGCTTATGAGATGGTTGACTATGTCGTTATCGACCCGAACGCAAAACCCCTGACTAATATTGGCATCATTCAGCCTGACTTTTTCGCCAAGGGTTTTGAATATACGGCCTCTGGCATGCCGGCCAAAACTGCTGAAGAATCTGCCATTGTTGAAGCCTATGGCGGGCAAATGATCTTTACACCGGGTGACATTGTCTATTCATCCTCGACCCTTATAAACCTGACTCCTCCTGACATTCAATATGAGAAGCTTCAGGCCGTCATGGAAACACGCGATGTTACATTTGATGATCTGCGCAGCACACTTGATGGTATGCAGGGCAAGAAAATCCACGTCGTTGGGGACACTATTATAGACAGCTACACCCAATGTGCGATGATCGGTGGTCAAACCAAAACACCGACGATGAGTGTTCTGTTTGAACAGAAGCAGGACTTTGTTGGCGGTGCTGGTATTGTGGCAAAACATCTGCGTGCCGCCGGTGGAGACGTCACTTTCAGTACCGTTCTTGGGGATGATGACTACAAGGATTTTGCTCTCGAGGATCTTGAGAGTGCCGGAATTAAGATGAAGGCGGTTGTGGATGGAACCCGTCCTACGGTTAACAAGAATGCGATTGTTGTTGGCTCGTACCGTTTGCTGAAGGTCGATACTCTTGACAACCGATCAATCTCTGATCAGGTTCTTGGCGAAATTACCGCTGGTATCGGTTCAGTGGACGCTGAAGCGGTGGTTTATTCTGATTTCCGACATGGTATTTTCAACAGACGAACTATTCCCGACTTTATCGCGGCTTTGCCTGAGGGCGTTTACAAAGTCGCCGATAGTCAGGTGGCCAGCCGGTGGGGAAACATCACCGAATTTCAGGGGTTTGATCTAATCACGCCTAATGAGCGCGAAGCGCGGTTCGCGCTGGGTGATCAGGACTCAGGCATACGACCGCTTGCGTCACAGCTGTATGATGCGGCGGGTTGTAAGTTGTTGATGCTAAAGCTGGGTGCAAGAGGCATGCTGGTTTGTAGAAACAGTAATCACGAATCTTTTGACAGCTTTGATGTTATTGACTCGTTTGTCGACAATTTGGTCGATCCTGTTGGTGCTGGCGATGCATTGCTTGCCTATTCAACACTGGCGATGGTCGTGAATGGTAAAGAGTCGCAAGCCAGTATCCTCGGAGCCATGGCGGCTGCCTGTGAATGTGAATATGACGGCAATATTCCGATCACTACCGAAGCAATCCATCAAAAGATAAATGCGGTTGAAAAGCGGATTAACTTTGACTGACAAATTGAGAGTAATAGTCGCCGGATTGGGTGTACAGGGGCACAAACGTCGTCGTTTCGCAGACGATGACTACGTTGCTTGCGTTGACCCCGTCAATCCGGAAGCAGATTACAAAACTATCGAAGAAGTTCCGCTGGATACTTACGATGCTGTTCTAGCCTGCATCCCTGACGGCCCCAAGGTCGAATTTCTCGGTTATTGTATCGAGCACGGTAAACATGTGCTGGTCGAAAAACCACTTTGGGCACCTTTGGAAAAAGACGTTGTAACCTTGCAGCGCGATGCGCAAGCAAAGGGCGTCCTTGTCTACACGGCCTACAATCATCGTTTTGAACCTCATTTTGTTCGAATGAAGGAGTTGATTCAATCAGGTCAGCTCGGCGACATCTATTCTATTCGGCTGTTTTATGGCAATGGCACGGCCCGCCTTGTGCGCGATTCTGTATGGAGAGATCAGGGGGCCGGGGTGTTACCGGACCTTGGGTCCCACCTGCTGGACACTTGTCGGTTTTGGCTGGGCGATTTGTCTGAAGACTTTGCAGTCACGTCTGCCAATGCCTTTGAAAATCGGACCGCAGATCATGTTGTCATTACCAATGAACAGGGTCGCACACGCATTGAACTGGAAATGACTCTTCTGATGTGGCGCAATCATTTCACTTGTGATGTTCTCGGAGAACTGGGGACTGCCCACATATCCTCGCTTTGCAAATGGGGGCCTTCTACCTTTACTAAAAGGATGAGGGTCTTGCCGTCCGGTCGCCCTCCTGAGGAAGAAATAACGCTTGTGCAAGAAGATCCAACCTGGGCTATTGAATATGTGCACTTCAAAGAAATGGTTCAGTCTGGTTGGACAACTGACCTGTCAGGTGATATCTGGCTGCACCGGGTTTTGAGTAGTCTGGGCGAAAGGGTTGTAGAAAAGACTGGGGCATCTACGTGACGGAAAGAGATACAGTTGTTGGCGTTGCAGGCATGACACATTTAGGTCTTGTTTCTGCGTCAGGTATAGCAGGCGCTGGCTTCAAAACAATTTGCTATGACGGTGATGCGGCTCTAGTTGAAAGGCTGAAGAAGAACGAGTTACCGGTTCTAGAGCCTGATCTTGACACTCTCGTCCAAAACAATGGTTCAAACCAGGTTTTTACCTCTGATTTGGATTCACTCGCCCAATGCGATGTTGTTTATATTGCTCCGGACATTTCAACCGACGATGAAGGCAGAAGCGATGTCTCCGTCATCTCCGGTTTGATAGATGCAGTTTCAGGAATTTTGGCACCAGATGCAGTAATGGTTGTGCTGTCCCAGGTTGAACCAGGCTTTACCCGCAACCTGGCACACCCCGAACCTGAGCGGCGTTATTACCAGGTGGAGACACTGGTGTTTGGGCGTGCTGTCGAACGGGCAACCCAGCCAGAGCGTTACATCGTCGGAAGCGCTGATCCTGACGTGCCACTTAATCCGCATTTTGAAGAAGTGCTCGCCGCCTTCGATTGCCCGATTTTGCCAATGCGTTATGAAAGTGCGGAATTGGCAAAAATCTCTATTAACTTCTGTCTCGTTTCCTCAATCTCGGTTGCCAACACCTTGTCTGAGGTTTGTGAGGAGATTGGCGCGGACTGGTCGGAAATCGTTCCTGCGTTGAAGCTTGATCGCCGGATTGGTGAATATTCCTATCTTGCTCCCGGTCTTGGGATTGCTGGCGGCAATCTGGAACGTGATCTGGCGACCATCCAACGAATTGGTGACAGAGAGGGTACCGATACAAACGTTGTTGCGGCCTGGAAATCGAACAGTCGCCATCGGCGTGACTGGGCTGCCCGAACGATCAAGAAGCTCTTGCTTGATGAAAATCCTGACGCGACACTTGCTGTCTGGGGGTTGGCCTATAAGGAAAACACCCACTCTGTGAAAAACTCTCCTTCTCTTGCCACTTTGGCACAGCTGCCGACGGCGAAACTGCAGGTTTTTGATCCGGTTGTTTCGGCTGACGCCGTGCAGCGCGATGGCGTAGTCAGTGCATCAGATCCGATAGACGCCTTGTCTGGAGCCGATGCACTGCTTATTCTCACGCCATGGCCCAAATTCAAAAAAATCGCCCCATTAGCAGTGAGCGAAGCTTTGAAAGGCAAAACCGTCCTGGATCCCTACCGCGTTCTTGACGGCAGTCTGGCAGAGGATGCAGGGCTGCACTATCACACCCTTGGTCGGGCTGCCGCCCCCATCAACGAAAGATGATTTAGATGCTCAATCACCAAAACCAGGAACCAGTCAGCCCGAAAAGGGTCGTGCTCATCGGCGGCGCCAGCTTTATCGGAAGTGCTGTCGCGCAGCAGCTTGAGGGAAAAACTACAGTATTGTCGCTTGGGCGTGCGAATGTTGATCTCACGGCGGATGGCGCCGCGAACAAGCTCGCTGGTTTCCTAAAGGCCGATGACGCTGTGGTCGCTATTTCTGCTCAGGCCCCTTGCCGCAACGTTGATGATTTCCTGGTGAATGCAGAAATCATCAAGACCTTAACCAAAGCGCTGGAACAACAACCAGTCGCACATCTCGTGAATATCAGTTCCGACGCAGTATATCCTGATGAACCTGTGCCATTGAGCGAGGCTGTGCCTGCTGCGCCGACTTCCATGCACGGTGCCATGCATCTCGCCAGGGAAATTGCTTTGCGGGGACTGAGCATACCCATGGCTACCCTGCGGCCAACCCTGGTCTACGGAGACAGTGATCCTCACAACGGATATGGTCCTAACCAGTTCCGTCGTAAAGCGAACAAAAACGAACCCATTACTCTTTTTGGAGAAGGCGAGGAACGTCGGGACCACGTGTTGGTGGATGACGTGGCTGAGCTGGTCGTTCGGGTTCTCTTTTCTGGTTCAACAGGTGTTCTAAATGCCGCGACCGGAACAGTGACAACTTTCAAAGAGGTGGCAGAAAAAGCCGTGACCTTGTCCGGCCAGACTGTTGAAATTAACGGCAGTCCCCGTAAGGGACCTATGCCGCATAATGGTTACCGTCCATTTGATCCGGTTGAGACCACACAAGCTTTTCCGGACTTTAGCTATACGACACTGGATGACGGCATGAAACAGGCCCAGACCACAGAGTTCGGAAATGGCTGAGGTAGATCTGTTACGATCGCTACCAGCGACGAAACGAAATATCCAGAAACGCCTGGACGGCAAAGATCTTGCTGTTGTCGCTGTCGCCAAACAGTTTGGTGAAATGTATTGGGATGGCCCTCGCGAATATGGCTATGGCGGGTACAGTTATGATGGTCGTTGGCGTTCAGTAGCTCGTGACATTATTGAG
>CAJQQJ010000109.1 GCA_905480445.1 uncultured Alphaproteobacteria bacterium
CAAAACTAACTCATTATCCGCGCCCAGCTCCGCACCCTACGGCTGCTCCACTGAACGCGGATAATGACGACTGTCCAACACCATCAAACTGGTACATTTTTACTCCGGCCAATGGTGGGTTTTTACTCCGGCGTTGACATATCTCCCGGCTCGCAGGAGTTATTCTGACGGGCCGCCAGCCTTCTTCCACGCACCGAAGCCGCCACTCATATTGACAACTGGGTTCATTCCCATATCCATCGCGATAACAGCCGCCATGGCGGAACGACCACCAGAAGCACAGTAAAAGACGTAAGTCTTATCTTGGTTTAGTTCTGGCTTATGGATCGGGCTTTCCGGATCAATGTGAAACTCCATCATACCACGAGAGGAAGCAACAGCACCTGGGATCCGACCAGTCTTTGCTTGCTCAGTACCATCGCGAAGGTCGACAAAAACATGATCGTCCGAATTGACAAGCGTGAGTGCTTCTTCAACAGAAATTGCTGGTACTGCTTTCATAGCTGCTACAACGATGTCTTTAGCGCTTTTGGTAATATTCTGTGCCATTGTGTTTTGCTTCCTCTAGGTCAACTGCAGTCGCTTATCTACGAGAGATGATCAGATTGTCAAATGGAGTTTCGGTTTCCAGAAAGGCCGGAAGAGCTCGATCTTTGGACAGCGGTTCATAACGACTTGCATCCCGCCCTCTTCGGCGATCCTCGCAGCCTCTTTGTTGACGACCCCAATTTGACCCCAAAGAACTTTGGCGCCAATGGCAACTGCCTGCTTGGCGATCTCGGTCAGTTCTTCAGGACGGCGGAAAACTTCAACCATATCCACAGGTCTGTCGATGGCTTCCAAACTAGGATAAACTTTAATACCACGGATTTCTTCTAAGCCCGGGCGTGGATTGATCGGGATCATATCATAGCCAGTCTCATGCAGAACACGTAGCACGCCATAGGAAAACTTGGTTTTATCCGGGCTAGCACCAACCATGGCAATGCTCTTTACCGACTTCAAAATACCCTGGAGGTATTCCTCTGTGTATTCCTGATCGTGGTCCATGTAGGTCACTTGATTTGTCATTGGTTATTCTCCACAGTTTTCTGCAAAGGCGTTGCTATGTCAGCCTTCAATTCGTGAGGCTGTAGCGGATCTAAAAAGGGGTTGCGATAAAGCTTGTCGTGGCTCTCTACGCCGATATCGAAAGTGCAATCACTCATGGCACGGGCGACACAGAGGATGACGTATCCATCTGAGATTTGGCGATTATTGAGCGCCACTTGTGCGCGCTGATCTATTTCACCGTCAATCAATTTGGCGGCGCAAGTAATGCAGCCACCATACTCACAGCCATAAGGCAGATCAACGCCCTGGTCGCGCAACTCGCCCAACAAGGGCTTGTGTTGGCTGACCTCATAAGTGGCACTTCCACGGTTGGCCAAGGTCACTTTGTGCGTAACGCGATTTGAACTCATATCCAAATATCGCTTGTACAGTCACCACCAGGGTAGCGAGTTTCGTGGCATCTTGACGGCCCGTTCGGTTCTTTGCCGAAGTCGACAACGAAGTCTTCGTTGATTTTCATACCACCATTTTCAGTATCACAATCGATTTGCAGCATCACACCGCCGTTCGTTCTAATCTCGGGATAAAACTGGTTGTCCCAGGTAGAGAAGAGAGAGGTTGTCACGTAGAGGCGTTTGCCATCCAACGACAGCTGTATCATCTGGGGTCCGCCAGTGACTTTGACACCGTTCACCTCTGGCGCTTTCCCCAACAAGCCACCCATCCAAACTTGACCAGTAAAGATCGGATTATGGGGGTCGGAGATATCGTACTGTCGTATGTCGCCGTGAAGCCAGTTACAGAAGTAGAGGTACTTGTCATCCATTGAGAGCAGGATAACAGAGATCACCCCCGGCACAGGGATTGGCCATTCAGGGTGAGGTTCGTTACCAACATCGATAATCTTCTCCCATTGCCACTCGCCTGCTTCGTCTTTCCACCAATGGATTATGTTGGCGGACAGAGCAGCGCCAACAAAACCGTGACTAGAATCAGGGTCGTGATGGAAGCGAACCTCCAGCGGAATCAACCCATCCTCCCCCAAGTACATAGTTTGCTTGGGTTCTTTCTTTTCGAAATCCCAGAAATGAATTTCGCGGCCATATTTCAAGTGACCAACTTCCTCGAGGTCAAAGCCTGGCATGAAAGTATTAGGTGCCGCCCACTCTGAACTCACCATCACGTTGTGACGGGGCTGGTACCAGAAATCGTATCCGAACTTGATATCGCCCATGGAGTTTTCCCAGCGACCCATAATCTCAAAATCCTTGTTGAGATGAAGATAGCCACCAGGTGCATTGCCTTTGGCATCACCCAACATAGAGATAATGATTTCAGAGCCTAAACAATGAATAGTGTGCGGTGCTGAGAGGTTGGTTTTGGCTTTGATTTCATCACCGGAAATCACCTTAAACAAACTTGGGTTTCTTGGATCAGTCGCGCAATCAATGATGTGTAGATTGGTCGAGCGGACACCCGGAACGATCATGTACTTCCTGGCCATAGAGGAATCATCAAAGCAGGAGGAACAAGCGTTCCAGCCCATGTGATGAAGCTCATCACCAATGCCTGGCATTTCACAGCGAGAAATCACCTGAGAATAGGTCAGGCTATCCGGGTCATTATCGATAGTGCAGAGGTAATCGGGCTTTTGAATGCCCGTCCCGGTATAGATCGCAATGGTGTAAAGCAGCATCTCACGCGGTGCTTTCATAGCCTCCGCTGGGCTGGCGTATCCTGGACCGCAACAAGCTTTCGTCATGGCTTTACCCTCTCAGTCAAATTATAACAGTTGAAAAACACACTACAACATGAGACAAATGTCTGTAAAGTGAGACAACGTAATAGCCATGCATTTAGATAGACTTATTTCAGTTTTAGAGACGGTTGCATCTGCAGGTCGGCCGATCTCAGTGCCAGAGCTCCAAAAAGCGACCGGATTACCAAGGCCAACGTGCTATCGTCTGGTGCAGACTCTGGCGGAGCATCGGCTTTTAGATGAGGACGACACCGGATCACGCTACATCGTCGGCAACCGACTAACCCGGTTGGCAGTGCTTGGCCAAACCGATGTCGATGTTCACCGTGCAGCAGCACCGATCATGCAAGAAGCGGCTGTCGACTTTGGTGAGGCTGTCTTTTTATCCAGGTTCCGTAACAAGGGCGTTGAAATCATTCACGTGGAAATGCCTCGTGACCCTTCACGCTCCTTCGTTCACCCGGGGCTTGGCTTCCGTCCCATGCATGCTTGCTCCTGCTCCAAAGTAATCGCTGCATATGGCGATGAGGCCTTTCGCGATGAAATTCTAGCCGGTCCGATGAAATCCTACACTGAACAAACAAGATGTTCCGCTGACCTACTGCGAACTGAATTTGATGCCATTCAGGACACAGGATTCGCGGAATGCGTTGAAGAGATCGAGCTGGGTGTGTCTTCTGTCGCCGCGCCCATCCGAATTGGATCAGTAGGGGTGACATTCTCTATAGGAGCCACTGGTCCAATCAGACGTTTCACTGAAAGTCGGCGCGCTGAGATCGGGGCAGAACTGCGCAAGATCGCTGAGAAGGTATCAATCGCCCTTCAGCTTTAGGCAGAGCTCTCGGGCCACTCAAAATCAGTAGCCAAATCACGAGCAATCTTTGTACTCTTTGAAACGGGAGAGCCAAAGATTGACACGAAAGAGATCGTCCTTTGCAGATCTACTTCCTCGAGACCTCAGCATAACTAGAGGATTCCCATAGGCTGGAATATTTGGTAACTTTTGTCATGCAGAAACCTTTCGTCAGCCAACCCGAACTTTTTGTGACCACCAGCGATCTTGATCATCCAGCACTTCATGCGCTTGAC
>CAJQQJ010000110.1 GCA_905480445.1 uncultured Alphaproteobacteria bacterium
ATAGAGCGTGACGCGCATCGAAGCTGAACTGGCCGGGTGATAAAAAAGTCGAAGCTTCTCGCTTGTCTTGTTTGTCATTGAATAGGTTCCAGGTAGATGGGTGGAGCATTGAAAACAGCACTGCCGGTGCTTCGATCAATAATCCCACTTCGACAAGGTACTTGCGGCAACTGACCCATTTCACCGAGATAATGCTGAGTGACGAGCTGTTTGTAACCGGCTGCGGTGATCACATAGTGGATATGCTTCGGTCGAGGAAAGTAGGCGCCAGGGACCAAACTGTCATAACGGTAGTTTCCGTTTTGATCAGTCACTAAAGTTCCGCGCAGATCCAACTCACTGTCTTTGTAGCGACTCGCGGGGCCATTGCTCTCAGGAAAATAGTGTCCCTCGCCATCTGTTTGCCAGGCTTCTAACCTTGCAGCGGCTACTGGCTGATTCGGGTTGGCTGCATTCAGCACTTTGCCCAAGACCACCATGGGTTCGCCGCTACGGTTTGAGCGAACGAGACTGGTCGTAACTGGCATACCGGACACGAAAAACGGACCCAATCCATCTGGGCTCGTTGGCGCGCAGTTATCCGCTGCAGACGCCGTTGCAATACCCCACAGCAGTGGCGCTAAAAACACCCAAATTCGGTTCAACTGCACGTTTTCCTCCTTCTCTGATTTGTTTCAACATAGCACGGCAAGGAGACCCACAAAGCCAGATCACCCAAATTTGTTTGGAAATCTATCCCGCGGGCCCTAAGTTAAGGCCAGAGACAAATTGAAAGGAAATTTCCTATGTCAGAAGAACGTGCAGTTTTAGCCGGTGGTTGTTTCTGGGGCATGCAGGACTTAATTCGCCAAATTCCAGGCGTGAACAAAACCCGGGTCGGATACACCGGTGGTGACGTTGCCAACGCCACTTACCGCCATCACGGTGCCCATGCAGAAGGTATTGAGATCCTCTTCGACCCAGCGAAGGTCTCCTATCGCCAATTGTTGGAGTTTTTCTTCCAGATCCATGATCCAACAACCCTCAACCGTCAGGGCAACGATGTTGGTCTAGGCTACCGTTCAGCAATCTATTATGTTGACGAGGAGCAAAAGGCCGCTGCCCACGATACTATTGCTGATGTGGATGCCTCAGGCCTTTGGCCTGGCCTCGTGATCACGGAAGTGCAGCCCGTCGGTGCTTTTTGGGAGGCTGAACCTGAACATCAAGACTATCTAGAGCGGCTCCCTAATGGTTACACTTGCCATTTCCCAAGGGCCAATTGGGTGCTGCCCAAGAGGCAAGCGGCGGAGTAGAGCCATAGTCTTACCCCATCTGAGTGAGAACATGCCATGTGGCTTAGGAATTCTATAGCGTCGACCTTGGGGATAAATGTACCAATCATCCAAGCCCCAATGATCTTGCAACGCTCGCTTGTTCCCTTAGCCGCGGCTGTTTGCAACTCAGGTGGCTTGGGCTCACTTGGTTGCGCCGAAATGACGGCTGAAGAGCTTGAACAACGCATAGATGAAATGAGGCTAGCAACGAGCAGGCCGTTCAATCTGAATTTCTTCCTTCACAAAGCTCCGAAGTTCGACAGGAAATTAGACACAAAAATCAGGGCTCTGGTTACTCCATTCTATGAAAAAACAGACTTGGAGCTTCCAACTGATACTTCATCCACAGAGTTGGAAACTTTTGGCGAGCCAATCCTTGAACTGCTCATTGAAAAACGACCAAAGCTAGTAAGCTTTCATTTTGGATGCCCTTCAAGTGAGATCGTTAATCGCCTGAAATCTGCAGGCATCTTGGTCGCCACGACAGCAACTACGGTCAAAGAAGCGATAGCCATTGAAAAAGCAGGAGCTGACTTCGTTGTCGCTCAAGGCTGGGAAGCGGGCGGGCATCGCGGCTCCTTCCAAAGCGGCTTTGAGGAAACTGGCATCGGGACCATGGCGCTAGTGCCTCAAGTCGTCGATGCCGTCGGAATTCCAGTGATCGCTTCGGGTGGTATTGGTGACGGACGAGGCATAGCAGCAGCCTTTGCCCTCGGTGCACAAGGCGTTTGGATGGGGACAGCCTTCTTGTCTTGCTTAGAGGCTCCGATTACGCCCATCCACCGAAAAACGCTGCTGACAGCCAGCGATGAAGACACTCACTTGTCACGCGCCTTTTCAGGTAGACCTTGCCGAGCACGTAAAACTTCCTACTCTCTCAGCGTGGCAGAAAACCGCCCTGATTTGCATGATTTTCCATTAATGTACAACTACAGCAGCCCACTGAAGAAACACGGCATAGAGAATGACGATTTAGAACACCAGTTCTTACTTTATGGCCAATCCGCAGCTCTGAACCGGGAAATGACCGCGGCGGATTTCGTTAACAAGCTGACGGCAGAAGCAACAAATGTGTTTCAGCAGTTCAGCAACAATCAGACCTAGAACTGATCTGTTCGCTGATCTTCGCCAATAGCGTAAAAGTATCCATCACGGTTACCGACGTAGATGTTCCCTTTCCAAACGGCTGGCGTGGATTCGACGCAGCCGCCTGACGGGATCTTGAAAGACCAAACTTTCTTAGGTTTAGCCGGGTTTCTGAGGGTATAGCGATTGAGCTTTCCAGTGCAAGTGCCAACCAGCAATTGATCATCGACAACGACAGGTGAAGACCAGGCATGCCAGCCAATTTTTTCGCGGTAGGTTATCCGCCCAGTCAAGCGGCTGACCGCTACCAGTTCTCCGGGATGCGTAGCTACGTATAGAAAATCTTCATAAAGCGCAGGTGTCGCCCAAAGTCCGCCTTTGCCACCGGCAGGATTAAGGAATTCATTGCTCCAAACAATGGGGTCATCTGGCTTTGTTGGGTCGAGTTTCACCAATTGCCCCGACAGCTTTTGGGCCTTGTTAACACGCCGTTCTTTCTCGATTGAAACGTACAGCATGCCTTGCCTATCGATGACAATCGTCGCGTCAACGTCGTCACCAACCCAATATTCGAAAACCTGTGCTTCTTCGCGCTTGGCTCCTGCAATCAGCTGATCAATGTCGTAACCCTGAACGAGACCGCCTCCATTTGAGAAGTAAACTTTGTTTTGAAAAACGGCCACAGAGTTTTCAATCGAGACCATCTTGTCGCCGATCTTGCGAAAAAGATCCCTCGTGAAACCTTTGATTTTGCTAACGATCTTAGGTTTGACAGTGACCTTGCCGTCAACCATCTTTCGATTGAGCTTTGCAATGAAAAACCAGGAGTTTTCGCCGCCGGTCAGTAGGTAGTCACCTAGAATAAGCGGGTTGCCGTCCCAGTCGTTGTTCCACACCCGACCAGGCATATTGCCATTTATTGCCCAAAGTTCTTTCGGCTTCTTACCGTCCAGCGATATGACCCGCATGAAGTTATCGCGTGAACCTGAATAGAGCAGCGGAAAACCATCGGCATCCAAACTGACAGAGCCTTTGATGATGTCTCTGGTCTTAAACACAGGGCGGACGTCTTCGCCCGTTTTACTGTCTAGAAAATGGATGTTGTAGTCATAGGCTCCGAAGATTACCTCTGTACTATTTTCTCTTTCCCAAACAACTGGCTGGCCAGTCCAACCTGTGCCGCACCAGACTTTACTCGATTTGCCAACTGATGAACGTCCGCAATAACGCCCTTTGCGCCAAAGTATTTTTGGATTGTCGGGTAATGGCCCTTCGCCGTAATAGCTACGTGTGGGATTACCTCGAAAGGCCAAGAGACCTTTATTCTTCGCATGAGGCCAAGGTTGGCCAACGGTCTCAGGATGCACATAGATAGCTGGATCAAGGTGCGGATTAGAGGAAAGAGGCAATGCTTCAGCAACACTTACACTCAAGCCGACAGACAGACCGATAAGCAAACAACTAGCTTTTGTTCCTGCCCAAGAAATCCGCCGGCAAGCAGCCTTCCAGCCCTGCAGGGAGAACCAACAAAGCTCCCGATCTGTAGAGACGGTTGGTGAAGGAGGGCTCTTTACTGGAAAGAGTGATCGAATATGGCGATTGAGATATAATAGATGCATCGTCAGGCATTTGAGCAAAGAAATCGCTGCTCGGCAAGACAACAAGTGCCGCCGGTGCCTTATCTGTAAACAAAAGCACCACAGCCGATAGTCCTATCCAAGCAAAGAGCACCACTACTAAGGTGGAAAGGCTTGTTACAAGCCTTTTTCTAGTAATCGTGAACATGCTCAAGCCGCCAAGGACCGTCTTTGATCGTACGTAGGGTTTCAGATAGTTCCGTGATGTCGACAGATAACAAGGCTCGCTGATCACCGTAGCCTTGTCGCCTCAGTTGCGTAAGAGCATCGGGATGACTTGCTGACAAAGGACCAGTTATAGTGAGCATGATGTCGTCGTTCCCTGCGATCTCAATGACACGCCCTCCAGCCAAGGCAATCTCTTCTAAGATATGCGTGAAAATCCGATAGCGCGGTGTCTCTATTTCAAAACCTAGTGCATTTGGCTCTACCACCGTCACTTGCTCAATCAACCCCAGCTGTTGCCGGGTCAAACCTTCAACAACTGAGCGTATAGTTAACTTGGCTTGACCAGTCGCAGCGACAGCTTGATTGATCACTTGTGCATAGGCCGATTTTGAAGAAAACTCGATGCCCAAAGCCAGGTCGCGTTCCCAGTCTCTCAGGCTGCCGTCCTTACTGGCCGATAGAACCGCGACATCCGATTTGAAGTCATATTTGTACCAAGGAACCTGGTTCAAAAAGACAGCATAGTTTCTAGCCATTCTTGCCGAGGCCATATCCAAGGCAGAATGGTCAGCACCACGGAACCAAGTGAAGACCCGACCAACAGTTTCCTCATAAAGCGCTTTGAAGACCAGTTCAGCCGTGAATGATACGCCAATGGTGTAGACCATCATTTTCGTGGCTGAATCAGCGCCGCCATGAGCATCCGCCTTTTCCGTCAAGGCGCAGAGCGACGACCAAAATCCCACAACTGAGGAGACATATCCAAAGTCGTGAGGGTCGCCTGTCTCCAGCACTTTGGCATAGTCATCATATGCATGGACGATATGCCACTCAGGATAGGTCAGGAAGGTGGCGGCTTCGTTACGACGATGTTCCTCTGCCAATAGGGATTGATAGCTGCTTTCTTCCACGTCGCCATGGCAAGCCAACTCGGTGTAGGCGACGGGTGACAAAAGCAAGAGCACTGCAACGAGCAGCGTTGCAAAGCTCCAAACAACAAATCGAAAGAGACGCTTAATCACTTGCGTCGACCAAACACTAAAACGGAAAAGAGCGCAAAACCACCTAAAGCCAAGTGCGGTAAATTTGCCAAGATTTTAAATCCGAAGTCCAGATCCAAAACGCCGTTAGTGAAGATCCCGAAGTCCAAGTACCCAGAGCCAGTAATCAAGCCTAAAACACCATCCCCTAAGTAAAGCGCGCCAAAATAGAGCAAGAAAATTCGGGAAACACGATGGGATATCAACCCGGCTATCAAGGCCCAAAGAGCGGATGCGGCATGTAGACTATCGTCGAAAATGTCCAGGGCAAAAACACCAAAAGCCAGGCCATTTTCATCTGTTAAACCTGGAACGTAATTCAGGGTCGCAGCAGTCAGCAGAGCAACAAAGTATCCAAAAGCAATCCATCGAAGGGTGGTCATAACTTCATTCCTAAACTTGGGAAACGTAGGCGTCCCAGAAATTGTTTCTAAACAAAAGGCCAGGATCCAGCCGTCGTTTCGCTTCTGCAAATTCGCCAACACGTTGGTAGGATCTTTTGAGTTGGTCAACCGTCGCATGAGGGCGATAGGGCAAATAGTAGGCGCCACCAATTTCAATCACCCGGTCAATCAGGTTTCTTGTCATACGCGCCATGTCGGCTTCTCCGCGCTGTGTCATTTCCTGACTGAATAGCATTACGGCGGCTATCCTTGGTTCCCAGGCATAGGAGAGAATAGACTCGTCGTCCTGAGCCACGTAACGTAAAGTGATGTTGAGGAGCTCTTGGTAAGAGGCCGGGATGACTTCTTGGCAGGCCTTGATGAAGGCTGGAAATTGCTCAGCCGAAACAAAGTACTCGTGGAGAATATCTGTCCGCGCCGGGTCTCTATCA
Organism: uncultured Alphaproteobacteria bacterium; assembly: GCA_905480445.1. Lineage (GTDB taxonomy): Bacteria > Pseudomonadota > Alphaproteobacteria > UBA7985 > CAJQQZ01 > CAJQQZ01. Next base: position 6,083 of record CAJQQJ010000110.1, read on the forward strand.
TCAAGCGTAATCACTGGTTCATTCACGAGAGAGTTACGGGTCGATTCACCGCCCAAAGCAGGCCCGACGTCAGTTTCAACAAACCAGCGCCAATCTTTAACGCTTTCGTTCCCAAGCTGGCCACGGAAAATATGACGCGACGCCTTGCTCATGAAACCAGAGCCTGCGACCTCTGGGAGGTCGTTCTGGTCATCTGCTGGTCGGTAGGTGATCAACAAAGCTTTCTCGAAGAACGAACCGCGGTCTACGTTCAACCTGCCATAAGCCATTTGGATTGATGGATCTGCTTTTAGCGCCTTGACCATCGCCTCACCATAGTCCGCCGCCGGCAACTCCTCATAAGTCGCAGTCAGACGGCTGTTTGGCACCATGTCCATTTCAAGCTCTGTGATGACGCCGAAGAGGCCATAGCCTCCCATGGCCAAGTTAAAGAGCTCTTGGTTTTCTTGGCGCGAGCAAGTCACATGTTCACCATTTGCCAAGACCATTTTTATCGATCTGGTTGTCGATCCTGCCGGACCAAAGGTCACCGGCCAGCCATGGGCGTTATACTCGTACGACCGAATTGATCTGACGGCCTGAGTCAAAAGGCCACAGCGTATTTTTGTGTAGGGTCTGCACTATGCTTACATGATCAATCAAGACAAAACAATTTCTCTGACGGATGAGCAGCGCATAGCTCTTGA
>CAJQQJ010000111.1 GCA_905480445.1 uncultured Alphaproteobacteria bacterium
CACAGAGTCCAACAAGACCATCGAGGCTATTTCACCACCAGATAGAACGTAATCGCCAACGGAGATTTCTTCTATTTCGTAGTGATCTATCACTCTTTGATCCAGACCCTCAAAACGCCCACAGATGAGTTTTACACCTGAAGAGTTTGAAAGCTCTTTAGCCCGCCTTTGGGTCAACTGCTTTCCCCTCGGCGAGAGGTAGACAAGAGACCCCGGTTGATCACTAACAGATTCAATCGCTTGAGAGACAACATCAGGGCGCATGACCATACCCGCACCGCCGCCAGAAGGCGTATCGTCTACGGAGCCATGTTTGTCATAACCGAAGTCTCGAATGTTCACAGTGTTGCAGTTCCACTTACCTTCTACCAAGGCGCGGCCGGCCAAGGAGAAACCTAATGAGCCCGGGAACATGTCCGGGAACAAGGTCAATACTGTAGCTTGCCAAGGTGACGTGGAATCAGCGACTGTAGGTTTAGTGAACATTGCCGTCCTCGTCTTGAGAGAGGATGACGGCCGGTTGATCCAGAACCACTTCTCTTTTCGCCATGTCGACCTTTGGAAAGATCTCTTTGGTGAAAGGAAAGAGTTCCTTTTTGCCAGTAGATGAAAGAACAACTTCTAGAATATCGCCTGCACCAAAATCGAAAAGAGCAGAAACGGCTCCGATCTCTTTTTGGTCAGAATCGAGAACTTTTAAACCAACGAGATCGTCAGCATAAAACTCATCTTCTTCTTCGATATCAGGAAGCTTCTCTCGGTCAATGAATAGCTTCAGGCCTTTGATGGCCTCGGCTTCATTGCGATCAGAAACACCATTAATTTTGCAAAGTATGCTGCCTTTTGCTGAACCTGTAATGTCCAACTCGTAGGACTTATCGCCCTGCTCGTTGGTCAAAGGACCATAGCTAAGGAGATCGCCGGGGTCTTCGAGAAAGCTTTTGACTTTCACTTGACCACGAACACCGTGGGCTGCCACAACGACGCCAGCACAGAGTTTGCGATTTTCATCAGACATGATTTGTTCCAGGTTCATCGGCTTAACGCAAGATTACTCTGCCGCTGCTTCTTCAGCAGGAGCAGCAGCGGCTTCTTCAGCAACAATACGAGCATCTTCTGCTTCCTGAAGACGCTGTTGAGCTTTAGCTTTTGGCTGGCTCTTCTTTGTCTGTTCAGGAATAGAAGGCGCTGCGCCTAGGCCAGCTTGTGAAAGCAAACGTGCAACGCGATCCGTCGCCTGAGCGCCCTGAGACAGCCAGTGTTGGATACGCTCGTCTTTTGTGACAATGCGGTTTTCGTGCTCTTTTGGCAGCATAGGATCGTAAGAACCTACGCGTTCAATGTAGCGACCATCACGAGGGCTGCGAGAGTCCGCAACAACGATCCGGTAAAAAGGACGCTTTTTTGCGCCTCCGCGTGCCAAACGAATTTTCAATGACATGAATTTTCCTTGTCTTTCTTTCGGTTTGATTGAGTTTTAGTTTAAGTCTTAACCACCAAATCGGGGTGGCGTTCCGCCGCCGGGCATTAAACCCGACAATCCTTGACGCATGAGGCCTTTTTTGCCCATCTTCTTGACTTTTTTCATCATGCGTTGTGCTTCGCTATGCTGTTTCATCAGCTTGTTGACTTCTTGAACAGAAGTCCCTGAACCGCCAGCAATTCTAATTTTTCGAGAGGCCTTGATAACTTCAGGCTTATCGCGTTCTTTTTTTGTCATCGAGGAGATGATTGCCAACTGTCGGTGGATGATTTTGTCATCGATATTGGCACTGGCCATCTGCGCCTGCATCTTTGCAGCGCCCGGCAACATAGAAACCAGAGAATTGAGTCCGCCCATCTTAGTGAGCTGTTGAAGCTGTTGAGCAAGGTCGTTCATATCGAACTTACCTTTCTCCAACTTCTTCGCCATTTTCTTGGCGTCTTCTTCCTCAACGTTGAGCGCGGCTTTCTCGACGAGTGAAACGATATCGCCCATGCCAAGAATACGGCTGGCAACACGGTCTGGGTAGAAAGCTTCGACGTCGTCGATCTTTTCACCAGTACCCAGCAGCTTGATAGGGCAACCCGTTACAGCGCGCATAGAAAGTGCAGCACCACCACGTGCATCACCATCAATACGAGTGAGTACGATACCAGTTAGATTGATTCGATCCGTAAAGGCTTGCGCCGTGACAACGGCATCTTGACCGGTGAGGGCATCGGCAACCAACAGAGTTTCATGAGGGTTCGTCGCTTTTTCAATTGCCGCAACTTCAACCATCAAAGCTTCATCTATGGCCAAACGACCAGCGGTATCGAGCATGACAACGTCATAGCCTTCGAACCGGGCCATCATCATCGCACGTTGCGCGATCTGAACTGGCAATTCACCAAGAACGATCGGCAAGGTCGGTACATCGATCTGCATGCCGAGGATACGAAGCTGTTCTTGAGCAGCCGGACGTCTCGTATCGAGCGACGCCATGAGAACTCTTTTTTTCTCAAGTTCTTTCAGGCGTTTGGCAATTTTGGCCGTTGTTGTCGTTTTACCAGAACCCTGCAAACCAACCATCAGGATCGGCATCGGTGGGTTGCCGGTGATGTTGAGTGATGGTGTTTCTGGCCCTAGTGTTTCCACCAAGATGTCGTTGACGATTTTGACAACCATCTGGCCAGGTGTGATTGAACGAACAACCTCTTGACCAATCGCGGCTTCTTTTACTTTAGCAATGAAATCGCGGGCAACAGGCAGGGCCACATCGGCTTCAAGGAGAGCGATACGGATTTCACGCAAGGCGGCGCTGACGTCTTCTTCGCTTAGCGCGCCTCGTCTTTTCAGTTTGTCAAATACATCACCAAGTTTGGTGCTTAAACTATCAAACATTACCCATCATTCTTTTGTTCAGGTCAGTTATGTGCAAACGAAAAAGAGCCCGTGCACGAGTCTTCGTGGACGGACTGAGCTCTTCAAAGCGAGCTTACACAACTATTCCTGTTCGGAACTGCGCTGTCTCTAACCCCTTTGTGGTGCAGGGTCAAGGCATTCTGCGATCAAATGGAGTCTTGGAAAGGAGTCGTAAGTCAGTTAAGTAAGACAAAGAAAAGCGCCATCAATCTGTGAGAAGCCCCTAATGCAAAAGTCAGACTTTGTACTGCTAATGATTTTCGGACTATTGTCCGGCTGCAAGGGCTTTGTCGCATACCCAGATCAGTCGGGCTGGTCGCATTTTTTCCTCGACCGCAAAGGTCAGGTGTCCGTCGATAAGAATGGGCAGTATCGCGGTCAGTTGAAACTTGAACTGTTCCGACCTTTGCCCGTTGGCAGTCGGTTTGAACTGGAATTTGAAAATCACGGAGAATTCGGTGCTGCAAATTCTGTAGTGACCTTGCCAAATGTCACGACTTACCGCTTCCGCTCGCGAGCTTTGACTGGGTACCAAGTGAGCCAATCTGTTTCGGTGATTGTTACGGTCTATGAGGCCGGTGCCAGCAGTCCAATTGAACGTATCCGGGTGATTTTGCCTTTTGCGGAACCTAAACCGGAAACAGAAAAGAAAAAGTCCGGTGGCGGATTTGGTCTGCCTTCACTTTCTAAGGCTAGTGAACCGGAGGAAGTAGAAGTGAACCCAAACACGCAAAGCCTTGATTTGGCAACGACTTCGGAAGAATCGACAACTGTCTCTATTGTTGAACCGCCAGCCACTGCGACCGAGTCTTCTCGGTCCAAGCTGACAAAACCTTTTCAGGCTCTAAGTTTGCCAAAGGTTTCCAAAGGTAAAAGCGGTAGCTTTGTGAAATAAGCACCTTATTTGCACAGCTTTTGCTGTGGGTTGTAATGACAGTTGCCTAGTCTTGCCTAAAATCACTATATAGCCGCTATGCAACAACGTAATTTCATAAAGATGCACGGATTGGGCAATGATTTCGTCATTGTGGAATCTGCTGTGCCTGGACCGATCTTCAACGCGCGGCAAGCTCGACAGATCGCTGACCGGCGATGGGGTGTGGGCTGTGACCAACTGATCACTATTGAGCCTTCGGCCAACAATGCTGCCGACATCTTTATGCGCATCCAAAATACAGATGGCAGCGAGGCTGAAGCTTGTGGCAATGCTACGCGCTGTGTCGCCAAGCTTTGGATGGATAGAACGGGCCAAGAAAACTTGGTGATTGAAACTTTGCGTGGCTTGCTTCCTTGCTGGAAAGCGTCGGATGGGTTGGTGTCTGTCGCCATGGGTGAGCCCCTTTTTGAGTGGCAAGACATTCCTCTTTCTGAAAAACAGGATAGCTTACATTTACCCATTGAGTGCCAAGGTTTGAGTGATCCTGTTGGATTGTCGGTCGGCAATCCGCACTGTGTTTTCTTCGTTGATGATGCCGAGACAGTTGCTTTCCGTGACATCGGCGCTGAAATTGAACATCATCCGCTATTTCCGAACCGCGCCAATGTGCAGTTCGTTGAGATAAAGGATCGTGGTCAAATTCGACAGCGCGTTTGGGAGCGCGGTGTTGGTGTCACAGAGGCCAGTGGGTCAGGAGCTTGTGCAGGTGCTTTAGCAGCTAAGCGACGTGGTATGACGGATCGCAACGTCGACGTTCATCTTGATGGTGGTGTACTAAATATTGCTTGGCGCGAAGACGATAACCAAGTCGTTATGACAGGCCCGACAAGCCACTCCTTCACTGGTCGACTTGATGAGGCTTTACTCGCATGAAGAAGCCCGAGATTAAGACCTTTGGTTGTCGGCTGAACTTCTATGAATCTGAGGTCATGCGTCGTCATGCGGAAGATGCAAACGAAAGCAATCTGATTGTCGTCAATACTTGCGCAGTGACAGCAGAGGCCGAAAAGCAGGCCCGACAATACATTCGTAAAGCCCGTCGCGATAATCCAGATGCCAAGATAGTTGTCACTGGATGTTCTGCACAAATTGATCCGCTGACCTATTCTGGCATGCCTGAGGTTGACCGTGTTTTGGGCAACCAGGAAAAGCTCGAAGCCAGCTACTGGAACAAAAGCAGTAATGACCCTATCGCGGTCAATGATATCATGTTGGTGGAAGAAACAGCGGGTCATTTGATTGACGGTTTTATTGAACACACCCGTGCTTTTATTCAGGTCCAACAGGGCTGTGATCACCGTTGTACTTTCTGCATTATCCCCTATGGCCGTGGCAACAGTCGCTCAGTACCGATGGGCGAGATTGTTAATCAAGTCAGGCGGTTGGTTGAAAACGGTGTCAAAGAAGTGGTCTTGACCGGTGTCGATCTAACTTCATTTGGTGGCGACTTGCCGGGTGAGCCTAAGCTCGGCCAGTTGATCCGTCGACTGCTGGCAGCGGTTCCAGAACTACCACGGTTGAGACTGTCATCCATTGATTCAATAGAAGCGGATGAGAACTTGTTCCGAATGCTGGCGGAGGAAGAGCGCCTTATGCCTCACCTCCATCTGTCGCTCCAGGCTGGCAGTGATATGATTCTCAAACGTATGAAGCGGCGGCATCTTCGCCAGGACTCTATCGAGTTTTGCGAACAAGTTCGCCGTCTAAGGCCAGACGTAGTTTTTGGCGCTGACTTGATTGCAGGGTTCCCAACCGAAACGGATGAAATGTTTGAAGACAGTCTTTCAATCATTGATGATTGCGGTCTGACTTATCTGCACGTTTTTCCCTATTCTGAGCGCGAAGGGACACCGTCTGCGAAAATGCCGCCGGTGCCGGTTTCAAAACGCAAAGAACGCGCTAAGTTGCTGCGCGGCAAAGGTGAAGGGTCGCTGGCGGCCTATCTGCAAACGCAAGTTGGCCGAACCCTTTCGGTCCTGATGGAAAAAGATGGCCGGGGTCGCACGGAACAGTTTGCGCCAATCTTGGTATCAAACCAAGAACCAGGGACCTTGGTCCAAGTCAAAGTTACCGGTGTTAAAGACAGCCAGATATTAGAAGGAATAGCAGCATGATCTGGTCGTTTTTCAAGAAGAAAAAAGGCAAGCAAGACGAAGATCAAGTCGAGGTCGGAGACGACTTAGCTAAAG
>CAJQQJ010000112.1 GCA_905480445.1 uncultured Alphaproteobacteria bacterium
CAAAACCCAGAAATGGGGCGTGAAACCATGCCAAATTGGCTATATCCAACCCTAAAAGTTGCAAATAACTGATCCTACTGGAAATCCATCGCTAATTCGGTAATGTCAGACGGGAAAATAGGCCTTATACTGAGGTCTCCAGTGGTAAATTCGACCGATTTTTGAGGCTTTTCCAATTCCTCTGCCTTGTCTTCTGGCTCTTCAGCTTCACTTGGTTCCTCTGCACCCTCTCCCGACTCAAGAGCAACCTCTTCAAACAGATCACCGAGGTCAATTTCTTCGCCCTCTACGGTTTCAAATGAAATCGTTGCTTCGGGAATGGGATCGCCTTCAGTTTCAAGCTCTAAATAGATGGTCACAGCCTGCGTCATCGTAGCAGCCGACAGTGAGTACAAAACTGCACAGAAAACAGTTCGTAAAAAGGAGACCATAGACTTAAACATCCTCATATCCTCTTTGATGCTCAGCCGAGCGTGAGCAGAAACCTCGATTGTTTTTCGGTGCCGTCTTTATGTTCTACAATCAAACGAAGCACCCAGTTTTTAGATTTGGCCAATGCCGCACCAGGCAACTCGATTAGCAACCCAGGTTTTGAGAGTTGGGGCAGCGCTTTCTTCACTCTCAGCCACCGTTCAGGATTCTTACCAGAGCCGACCAACAAGTTCGCTTTTGAGAAACGGTCGGCATCAGCAGTACCGAAAACTTGCAGGTAGACTTTGCCATTGCGCTGAACCGCCTTAACACCCGACACTCTTGCTTCCACAAAGAAATCGGGATCAGCGGCCAATGCGGCAGTGGCGTTTAGTAAGCCATGGCCTGTGTAGTTATCGACACCTGGCGTATCGATATCGTCTGCGGAATTAAGCAGCATCCTACGTAGTTCGTCGGCGCTCAAATCTGGAAAAACAGAGAGAAGATAAGAGGCAGTGCCTGCAACGATGGGGGCAGCGAAGGAAGTTCCACTAGCACGGAAATAAGCGCGGTCTTCACCAACAATTCCTTGGCCAACTTCGTACTTCACGTCTGGAATATGGGCCAATAAGTCAGTGTCTCGACCACGCAAACTTAACACATCAACGCCAGGGGCGGCAATGTTAACTGCGGGGCCCCAATTGGAAAAGCCCGCGCGTTTGTCATTTCTGTCTGTTGCAGCAACGGTGACAACTCCATCCAAGCCAGCAGGGGCATAGTTAGCCGCTGCGGCGCCAGAGTTGCCCGCAGCAACAACGACTAACGCTCCTTTGTTTTGGGCATGTTTAACCGCGAGGCGTTCCATCTGAGTAATGCCGCGTCCACCAAGGCTTAGGTTGATGATTTTTGCTCCATTGTTCGCGGCGTAGACAATGGCCTCTGAAATCATCGAAGCATGACCTTGGCCCAGTTCATCAAGGGCCTTGAGCACCATTATTTTGGCAGCTGGATTGATGCCCTTTATTCCGATGCCATTGTCGTTTGTGGCTGCAATAACGCCAGCAACGAAAGTGCCATGGCCGTCATGGTCCCAGGGTTTGTTGTTAGAGCGAACAAAATCCCAGCCGATTAAATCATCGATGTAGCCGTTTTGATCGTCGTCGATGCCGTTACCCGGAATTTCTTTCTCGTTAGACCAGAGCGAGGACCTGGCTAGATCAGGGTGAAACCAATCGATCCCTGTGTCGATAACAGCTACCGTTACGGGTGCGAGTTTGGATTCTTCGATCGCGTCAACGGCTGAATTGTCTTGGTCTGTAAACCCGACGCGCTTGATCGCCCATTGATTATCAAAATCTTGATTCCAAAGCCCAGTACCGTTGAAGTGTGGGTCATCAGACTGTTCTTTGTTTCGGCAAGGATCATCCTCAACGAAAAGCGTGTATCCGCTTGCGGTGAGATAATCTCTTACTGTTGCGGAACGGCTAGAGTTGACGTGAACAATGTAGATTGGAACTTCTCCGATGGAAAATTTCCGCGATACCTGGCTTCCGCCTGCACCGGCTTTGTTCAGCAAATCGGAAAGCTGTTGGTCCGGGTTCTCAATTGATGGATCAAGTCCAACCACTGCTGGTATGGTTGAAACGACGGCTGGTTCCAACTTGAATCTCATGAACTTCGGCATCCCATTCACCGCTCGCCCAATTGTTGGATCGCCTGATGACGTCGAGCCTGCTTTACTTCGACCAGCCGTCTCACCAGCGGGCGTTTCAGCTGTGTTGCGTGGTTCTGGTTTGGTGGTGGCAGGAACTTTTTCTCCATCGGCCATTCGTTCGCCATCGCCCATTTCGTTGGGGTCTTGGTCGAGATTGTCTTTCGTTGGAGCGGGAACTAGAGTTCCGTCCGCCATTCGTTCACCGTCGCCCATTTCATCGGGATCTTCTTCGAAGGTTTCGAAAAGTGCGGCTTCTTCTTCACTAACATCGCCTAAGATTTCCAATTCATTGGGCGTATTGTTGTCGAACAGCCCCCGGCCAAATTCAGCATTGATGAGTACTGCGCCATTCTCGTCACTTATACCAGAGGCCACGTCAGATTCGTAAAAGCCCAGAGCTGACATCGCAGCATCTTCGAGCTCGTCTGAAGCAAATTCAGTATTGGCAAAAAGTGGCAAGGCCGGTGCCGTCGGCAGGAGTTTTATCACCGCTCTTTCTATGTTGTTTGCATTGCTGTCACCTGTAAGTGCTAGTTCAACGACGGTCTCTGTGGCTTTAACCAGGCCAAAATCCGGCACCTCTGGTACGTCAGCCACAGGTTCTTCGGGTTCTTTGGGCTCACTCGGATTTTCGGTCGTGCTAGTGGTTGGTTCAGGAGCGTTGCCAGTTGGCTCGTTGGGTTGGTCGGGTTCTTTAGGTGTTGGACCCTCTGGCTCTTCCGGTGTGGGTGTTTTCTTAGGTGGAATCAGAACAATGCTGGGGTCTTCGCGAACAGTTGTCGTTGTTTCGCGATAGCCTTCGCCAACAACAAAAGAATAAAGCGTGCCTACACAAACTTCAGGTTCTCGGAGCACTGTTTGAAAACCTAGTGGTTCTCTGGAAACAAAAATTTCCTCCGTTGGCTCGATGAAAATAAGTTCACTCCACCAGGCATCTCTTGGACAATAGAGCAAATCGGCTGGCTGGAAGGAGGCTAGAAGCTCCTCTATCTCGGGTGTCCAGTCGGTCTTTTCAGCCAGTTCATCCTGCTTTTTGTAAAGTTCTGGAAGTACCTTTTCTAGCTTCTTGATGGCGTCCTTAGCGCCGGCTTTTCCACTTCCTTTAGCTTCATTTAAGTCTCTGACATTTTGGCCCATCTCGCGACCGATTTCATCGAGCTCGCCCTCCGTCTTGGCCTTCCTAATTCGCTCTTGATATTTTTTGATTTTGCCATTCATGACAGCATCGCTGTCGCCGGGTTGTAGCCGATTGCCTGCGCTGTCTTCACCACGTTTCAGCGTGCCTTTGTGCCGCAAAATTTTGACTTTGGGCTTTGGTGGTGTTTTGGGTTTAGTGTCAGCAGTGCCTGTTTCTGGTTTTTTGGGTTTCTCAGGTTTAACGACATGACCGCGAGATTTACTTGATCTGACAACGCTTCTGCTATCACCGCAACATTGGAATTGAGCGAAAAGTGATGGGCGACCAGGGCGAAATTTGACTGTTTTACCATCAACGGTAACATTGACCTTACCGCTGCCAGTCGCGATTAGTTTCTTTGTCTTCTTCTGATCTCTTTTTTCGACACCTGTATCTTCATCGCATTCACAAGCGCAATTGCTGACAATCAGATAGGAATAGGTGCTGGTCTTTTTGTTCCAGACTATACGTAAGGAGATATTGCAACCGGTGGCGTAACCTGTGGTCCAAGATCCATTTTGTACCATAACTTCGGCTGGCTGAAGTTTAAGCGCTTCCTTGATTTCTTTCTCTAACTTCTTCTCGGCCTTTTTTGTCAGGTCTTTACCGAGTTTCTTTAAGTCGCCTTTTAACTTGTCAATGACGTGCTCGCCTGCTTTGTCGAGGGCATCTTTTCCTGCCTTTTTGGGGAGGCTGATTAAATCAGACAGAGCCTTTATGCCGAATTTCTTGAACTCTGGACTGGCGAAAAATTTTTCTCGGTCAAGGGAGTACCCTCTGGCTTTATCCATGGCATACTTGAAGCATGTCGTGCCCCGTCGTGAAGCCTCAGCCTTTAATTTGGCGGTAATCAAGGAGAGACCTCAGCATAACTAGAGGATTCCCATAGGCTGGAATATTTGGTAACTTTTGTCATGCAGAAACCTTTCGTCAGCCAACCCGAACTTTTTGTGACCACCAGCGATCTTGATCATCCAGCACTTCATGCGCTTGACG
>CAJQQJ010000113.1 GCA_905480445.1 uncultured Alphaproteobacteria bacterium
CCTTAAGGCAGGCCAGAAGGTTCTTGATGTAGGGTGCGGTAAGGGCTTCCTAGTGAAAGATCTGATGCTGGAGTGTCCCGGGCTTGAGGTGTTTGGAGTCGACATTTCCGGGTACGCGCTGGAGATGGCACCAAAAGAACTAAGTGGTCGGCTACATTTGGGGACGGCGGAAAAACTGAACTTTCAGGACGATAGCTTTGATTGCGTGCTCTCCATCAATACCATCCATAATCTTCCCCGTGATAGAGCCAAACGTGCCATTGCCGAGGTGGAGCGTGTCTGTAATTCCAACCGTTCGTTCATCGTTGTAGATAGCTACAGGACGCAGGAACAACAGGAATTGTTCGAAAGTTGGGTACTAACAGCCGAATTTCATGACTACCCTGAGGTATGGATCGGGATCTTTGAGGAGGCCGGCTATTCAGGGGATTGGAACTGGACCATTCTTGAATGAGTGACGCACCTGAAAATCACCATATTTTCACCCCCTTACCAGGACAGATTTTCAGGGACGCAACAGCCGCAATAATCGTTCTGGATGATGGTCGCTATCTGATGCAGCTGCGCGATGACAAGCCCGGAATATTTTACCCTGATCACTGGGGCTTCTTCGGGGGCGCGATTGAGTCCGGTGAAACTGCTGAAGAAGGGTTGATGCGAGAGCTTGAGGAGGAAATTGGCTATCGCCCTCCGGATTGTAACTATTTCACCAGAATGGACTTCTTCACCGCCGACATTGGTGGTCGTGACGTTAAAAGGCTCTATTACACTGTTCCACTTCCCGTCAGTATCCTGCCAGACCTGACACTTGGGGAAGGACGAAGAATGGAGCCGTTGACTGCTGCGGAGATAGTTCTTGAAAAACGAGTGGCGCCCTATGATTCTTTTGTAGTATGGATGCACCAAACAATGAACAAACCACTTTAAAACCACGAAACAAACCAGTGAGGCAAGAAATGTCAAAGACCTATTGTATTCTGGGCGGTGGAGGCAGCTTTGGCATTCACGCCGCGCTTTACCTCCTTGATCACGCCAATCCCAAAAAGGTAATCGGCGTTGGCCGGAATCCTCTGCGCCCCGAGCCTTTTTCGCTTAATATCGAAAAACGTGATGGCTACGAATATCACGCGCGGCACCTCACGCATGAAATGGATCTTCTGCTCGAGCTATTGGATAGAGAGAAGCCTGATGTGATTGTAAACTTTGCTGCTCAGGGCGAAGGTGCAGTTTCCTGGAAACACTCGTGGCGTTTCTTTGAGACCAATTCCATGGCGTTGGCAAAGCTTAGTGAAGAGCTGATGAAACGCGATTGGCTGGAGCGATTTATCCAGATTGGAACTTCTGAGATGTATGGATCAGTCGACCATGCCACAGCTGAGGATGAACCCATTAAGCCAACAAGTCCTTACGCGGCTTCTAAAGTGGCGTTCGATATGTACCTTGAATCGGTTCACCGTTTTCAGGATTTCCCGATGAACATCATTCGTCCATCCAATGCCTACTGTTCCGGCCAGCTGTTGCACCGTGTTATTCCGAAAGCTCTATGGTGTGGTTTGACCGGCAACAAGCTTCCGCTACACGGTGGAGGACGTGCGGAAAAGTCCTATCTCCACGCAAGGGATCTGGGCCGTGCAATTCACATGGTAGCGGAAAAAGCCCCAATGGGCGTGATCTACAATGCCGGCCCAAAGGATCCAACGTCAATCAGGGAAGTTGTCGAGCGTTGTGCAGCGGCGATGAATATGCCTTTCGAGGAACTGTGCGAAATGACTCCTGATCGCCTCGGGCAGGATTCACGTTATTGGCTTGATTCCAGCCGTATCAAGAAAGACCTGGGCTGGGAAGCTGAGATTGGTTGGGACGAAGGCCTGGCAGAAGTTGTTGAGTGGGCAAATCGCTACGCTGATGAACTTAAATCCTGGCCAACTGACTATGTTTTGAGAGCTTGATCGTTATGAGGGTGCAAAATGGCTGAAAAAAGAAATCGTGCATCCTCGTTGAACTGTCTGGAGCGCGTATTCGGGACTATCCAGACGTCACTTCCCATGCCGTCCTTTTGCCAAAAGTTCGTGCCGACTCTAAACTTCGACAATCTCGACAGGAAAGCAGAGGCCAATGAGTGAAGATAGCATTCCCGACTATACCTCTGTCAAGGACCTAGGACAGTTACTTGGGTTGCTGGAGGGGCGGGATGACGTTGTCAGACACTTGCATCGTCGGCTGGAAGAACAGGTCGCTGAAATAGAGAACCTGCAAGCTGTAGTGAATGAAAGAGATCAAGCTCTCGGCAATCTTCAGATTGTTCTGAATAGTCGCGATGAGACGGTTAGCTCCCTGCAAAATCGACTGAACGAGCAGACTAAAACAATCTTCTGTTTGCAAGCGGCTGCCGGGGACCAGGACGAGACTGTCCGCGATCTTCAGGCTGCTTTGGGCGAACGAGACCAGACCGTTAGTAATCTCCAGTCGGCGATGGCCCAAAAGGATGCCACGTTTAGTGACCTTCAGGCAGTACTGGGTGGAAAGGATGCGACGGTTAATGATCTGGAAGGTTCGCAAAAAGAAAGTGGCGAGATCAACTCCCAGTTAAGGGCTCTATTAGTTGAACACGACAAAACTGTAGTGGAGTTCAAGGTCCTCCTGGGAGCCAGAGACAGAAACGTTATCCGCTTGCAAGGAGCGTCGGACAGGAGTGATGAAACAATCTCACATTTGCAGGACGCGCTGGAAAAGAAAGGTGACAAGATCACCCGTTTACAGAGCTTGCTGGAAGCGAAGGACAAAGACGGGGAAAGCCCTGAAGAAACGATTTCTCACCTGACAGCTATGAACTTGGTTCTTGAAGAAAAATGCGAGCGTTACAAGCGTGCGTATGTTCGGCTTGGCGAGATAAACAGTAATTACCGATGTTACGATACGACAACTCCGGTTAGTGATGAAGAAAAGGAACGACTCAAAACAGCCTCAGACGAAATGATTGAATATCTGGAAGCTTCCCCGGAGATTTATCGGATGTCGAAATTTTGGGTTCAGTTCTTTCAATACAACATGCGGCAGTTGAACGAAGTTGGTCTTAATAACTTCAAGCTCACGATAAACCAGAATTATCAGAATTACATTCCAGCAGATCTCGATGATCCCAAGTTGACGGCGTTGAAGGATTGGTTTTTAAACAACCCTTCCTTGCGACCCTTCTTGTCGGCAATCGAGAATCCGGATGGATTAACAGATGATGGCTATTTGTCAGAGCCGGGAACTTCAATTTTCTCTGACGATCCCACCAAGATAGCCTTGTACCGTTCAATGGTTACACTGGGGTGGGAGTATTGTTTGCAAAATGATTCGCTCGACCTTTGCGCAAGGCTCGAAGAACCTGAATTGGGCAACCCGATAAGAGTCCACTATGATGGCAAACTCATTTCTCAGGATCTTGCGACCTCAGCGATAGAAATCATGCAGATGTTCCGCCCCACCCTTGAGTATCTTGACGGTAAACCCATCAATGTGTTGGAAGTCGGTGGTGGCTACGGGAGGCTGGCGCACGCGGTTCTTTCAACCTTGTTGGTTGGAAAGTATATAATTGTCGATGTAACGCCGGCGATTTTCGTTAGCCAGTGGTATCTTGAAAATCTGTTTCCTGCAAAGAAGGTTTGGCAATTCCGACCTTTCACTGCCTGGGAAGAAGTAGAGGAAGAGATCAAAAAGGCGGACGTTATTTTTCTCGCTCCGGCCCAACTTGAATTGTTACCTGACAATTTTGTTAATCTCAGCGTGGCAATTTCGACTCTGCATGAAATGCGTTTGGAGCAAGCCAACAACTACCTGCGGGAAATGGCGCGGGTCTCAAGTCAGAACGTTGCTTTAAAAAATTACTGGTCTTATGAAAACCCCTATGATGGAATAGTAATCAGGCACGAAGAGTATAAATATCCCGACACGTTGCATCAGACTGTCTTGGAAAATGATCCTCTCAACCCGGTGTTCTTCGTCGAAGTTTTCGAACAAAAAGATAGACCGCCTGATGGTGCATTAAACTGCGAATGACAATAAACCGAGTTCACGCGAGGATACCCTAATTGCAATCTTCTGATTACACATTGATAATTCCAACCTTCAACCGCGACGATTCTCTTTCGCGCTTGTTGAAATATCTTGAAGCTCAAAATTTCCCCTATCCGATCCATGTGTTGGACAGCAGTGTTGAGGAAATAAGGGAAACGAACCGCGAGTTGATCGAAAGCGTGCAACTCGAATGCAGGCAAGTCGTGTTCTCGGAAGACACTCATCCGTTTGACAAGTTCCGTGACGGTGTGGCCGAAGTGGAGACAGAACTCTGTGGGCTTTGTGCAGATGATGACGTTATTCTGGTTGATGGTTTGAGGGAAAGCATTGAGTTTCTACTCGCCAATCCGGACTACAGTGTAGCGCATGGCTACTACTTCCAGTTCCTCTATGAGCCGAAAGAAATTTTTGTTTCTACAATTACCTATTATACGCCCAGTTATACAAATGACGAACCGCTGGAGCGCCTTCAGGCCCTGATGAGACACTATCAGGCACTTACCTATGGCACCTACCGATCGGAAGTGCTTTTGAAGGTGTTCGACAATGTTCGGCCTGTTACGAGCATTTTGGGCAGGGAGCTTCTGTCCAGTGCGCTGGCAGCCGTGTATGGCAAGGTCGCCAGATTACCAAACCTGTTTTATGGACGAAGCCTAGGTCCATCAGCAAGCTACAGTTGTTGGCATCCTCTCGAATGGGTCATCAATGATCCTACAGATCTTTTCTCCAGCTATAAGCTTTACAGAGACATTCTGCTGTCGCAAACATTGACATCACCGGGCAACACAATGGAAGCCGAAAGAGGAACGCGCAGTATTGACATGATTCACCTGCACTATTTTCTCAAGCATGCACCTATGGAAGCCTTTGATCTGATCGTATCTGAAACGCTGAAGGGTACGAGTGGGACTGAGATTTTCCAAAGTCATGATGTAACAATGGGGCTCGTGTATGCTGCAGCACAGTTTGAATCTCTTTCTGACGGTACAGACCTGCTTGCAGAAAACATTGTGTTGGAAGAAAACGCTGGTGCTCAGGAACCAACCAACCCGCACGGCATGATAGTATCATCGATTTTGCGCCAGCAGGGTAATCACCCAAATCTGGTACGCTATGCGAGGAACATAAAACGTTTTGCGACAGGTCGAAAACTGCTGTCCGCAACCCATTGCCCCCCTGCCTATCCAGAGGTAGCGGCTGTTTTACCGCAAGAACCAACGTCGGTACCTGATCGGGAAGAGGAGATCTACCCTTTGTCCAGACCAACAGCAATCCGAAACTATATTCTTGCGAAGGATTTTGTCGAGCCGCCTGCGAAGTATAATATCCAGCGAGATGATCAGAGGAGTGACAAGCTTGTTGCTGCGATGGACTTTTATGTTTAAGAAACCGACTACTGTCATGGTTTGTTGACCAAAAGAAGTCACCGACCAAATTTGATTCAAAAATTGGAGAAGGTATATGACCTCCCCATCAACCCTGGAAAATGGGTTTCCATCTGCCAACACCCGACTTGCCCTCTATCGTGATATGCTTCGCGTTCGGTTGGTCGAAGAGGAAATTATCAAACGTTACGGCGAGCAGGAGATGCGTTGTCCAACTCATATCTGTATTGGTCAGGAAGCTGCGCCAGCAGGCGTCTCTACACATCTGAGACGTGAGGATGAAGTCTACTCGGCTCATCGTAGTCACGGACATTATCTGTCAAAAGGCGCAAGCCTCAAGGGGATGATTGCTGAGCTTTACGGGCGTGAAACCGGTTGCGCGTTGGGAATGGGTGGCAGTCAGCATCTGATTGACCTTGATGCCGGGTTTATGGGGTCGGCCCCAATTCTTGCCAGTACAATTTCAGTAGGTGTGGGTTCCGCCTGGACTGCCAAGCGTCGTGGTCATGACAAGGTAATTGTCATCTATTTCGGCGACGGTGCGACAGAGGAAGGGGCCTTTCATGAAGCAGCTAATTTCGCTGGCGTGAACAAACTGCCAGTGGTTTTTGTTTGCGAAAACAACCTTTACTCGGTTCATACTCCTTTAGAGATCAGGCAGCCAAATCGAAAAATTAGTGAGCTTGCTGGCATGCATGGCGTGCGTGGGCTGATTGGGGATGGCAATGACGTCGACGCTGTCTGGCGGCTTGCAGAGGTTGCTATTCAGGATGCAAGAAACGGAAATGGTCCGTCTCTGATTGAATTGGCGACTTATCGGTGGAAAGAACACTGTGGACCTAATGAGGACCAAAACCTGGGCTATAGATCAGATGAAGAGATGGCTGAGTGGGTAGAAAAGTGCCCGCTTGCCAGATATGAGAAAATCTTGGTGGAGGAGAATCAGTTGTCTGAAGCCATCATCACAAAGTTCCACTTGGAGATTGCTCAGGAAATCGATGAAGCCTTTGATTTTGCCAAATCGTCTGCCTATCCAAAACCTGAAATGCTGAGCCGATTTGTTTACCCGGAAATGAGAGAAAGCTCATGAGCGAAAAACGCATAATCAAATATTATGAAGCGATCCGGGAAGCACACGCGGAAAGCCTTTCGCAGGATCCGTCTGTATATGTGATTGGCCTCGGTGTTCCTAGTCCTACTGGTATTTTTGGTACAACCAAAGGTCTTGTAGATGAATTCGGCGATGACCGTGTTCTTGACATGCCTGCATCCGAGGGAGGTATGACCGGGGTTGCTCTGGGATCAGCTATCGCAGGAGAACGGCCTGTCATGGTCCACATGCGTGTCGACTTTGCCGTACTTTCCATGGAGACACTGGTGAACCAGGCAGCTAAGTGGCACTATATGTACGGCGGCAAGATGCGCGCACCTTTGACCATTAGAATGATCATTGGCCGCGGATGGGGGCAGGGACCACAACATTCCCAGTCGCTGCAGGCCTGGTTTGCACATGTTCCTGGACTCAAAGTGGTTATGCCAGCGACGGCATCCGATGCCAAGGGTATGTTGATGGCCGCGGTAGAGGACGATGCGCCGGTTATCGTATTCGAGCACCGCTGGTTGTACGGCATATCGGGCGAAGTGCCAGAGGGCCGACATGTAACGTCCCTTGAGGGCGCAAAAGTTATGCGCAGTGGAAAAGACGTTACTCTGGCGGGCTTTTCCTACATGAGCCTTGAAAATATGCGAGCTGCGGAAATGCTCGCTGACCTTGGGATCGACGCTGAAGTTATCGACATGAGATCTTTGACACCGATTGATACAACGACAGTGGTTAACTCGGTCCAAAAAACCGGCAGGCTTATTGTTGCTGATACGGCTCATACTGAATTTGGCGCAACAGCAGAGGTCGTGGCCAGCGTAGTTGAACAAGGGTTTGAGGCTTTGAAGAAGCCGCCTGTCCGTGTTGGTTTGCCCTATGTACCGACACCTACAACGCCGGCCCTTGCAGATCTGTACTACCCACGTGCAATTGATATTGCACGCGCTGCCCTGAAGCTCAGTGACAACGATCAAACGATTGAAGACACACCGCCTGTAACGCCATGGCGGGATGTTCCCGACCCGAGTTTCACAGGCCCATACTAGTGCTCGATAGCCTTGTCATTGGGGGTGTCTCACCTTTGGGACTGGCGCTGGTCAGAGCATTAGAAGCCCAAGGCGATAGGGTTGCTTTTACAAGTCGTCGAACAAATCCTGGAGAAGGGTATTTTTTCGATCTTGAAACACTTGAGGGGTTTGAGGACCTGCCAGCCGCTTCAGTGGTTGTAATTGTTGCAGCAGAGACCCGATTCCAGACTTGCGAAACCGATCCTGAACGTTCCCGGAGAATAAATTTTGAGGCGCCAAGAACAATCGCCCAATGGGCTGCGAAACGTGGTTCCAAAGTTGTGTTCTTCTCAACAATAGCGGTTCACAATTGTTCAATTGACCAACCTGATGAATTGATTGTTCCGCAGCCAGATTCGGTTTATGGGCAGCATAAGCTTGAAGCCGAAGCGGCAATTTTTGCGACCGATGCCTCATCCGTTGTTCTTCGGCCTTCAAAGGTTGTCATTCCGGATTTCCCATTATTGCGGAGCTGGATTGAAAGTCTCAGGCAGAATGGTGTGATCACACCTTTTTCCGATATGATAGTGTCCCCGGTTGCATCTTCGCTCGTAATAAGCTGTGCTGTTGGGCTAATTAAAAGCAAAACAGCGCAGGGTGTCTATCAGCTTTCTGCCGCTGACCAGGTAACCTATGCAGAACTGGCGCAGGCTCTTGCAAAAAAGGCGGGTTATAGTGAGGAGTTTATTCAACCGGTTCTCGCGTCCAATGTTTTGAAAGGCGAAAAAACCTGGTTGCCGACGTCGGCACGGCTAGGTTCCAGGCGCATTTGTAATGAACTAAATATTCAATTGCCTTGGTCGCTAGACGTTCTGAACGAGCTGAATTTGGACTAGGACAGCTTTTAGGAGATGGGATGAAGAATCATATGTCGAACAGTCTTAAGCCTGGCCTAACGGTAATAATGCCTCACTACAATCATGGTGAATATGTTGAAAGAGCAATCAACAGCCATCTTTGGCAAACCAGGCCACCAGCAAGAATCATTATTGTTGATGATAAATCCAGTGACACCAGCGTTAAAGTTTTAAAGAAACTGGAGAGAGATCATTCTTGTATTAGGCTTATTGAGAGGGCAATAAACGGTGGGCCAAACAAGGCTATAAACACAGGCCTTGAGTT
>CAJQQJ010000114.1 GCA_905480445.1 uncultured Alphaproteobacteria bacterium
GCTCAAGAATTGTTAGAAGATTTCGGCCGCGAAGATTTGTCACCCGATGCGATCTTTGTTGGCAGTGGTAGTGGTGCTACTCATGCAGGCCTTCTTTTAGGCCTTCGCGCTTCTGGCTCGAACATCCCTGTTTGGGGAACTTGTGTTAGACGTAACAAAGACATCCAAAAGGCACGAATAGAAGGTCAAACTTCAATGGTTGCTGAATTGCTCTCTATTGAAAACCCAGTCAGTCCTGACGATGTCATAACAACCGATATCTCCTTCGCACCAGGCTACGGTGAAATGGGCGACTTAACGATCGAAGGGCTACAACTGGCAGCGGAGTTAGAGGGTTTGATTCTGGATCCCGTTTATACTGCCAAAGTTTTAGGTGGGTTGATCGGTGAAGTTCGAGCTGGCTCAATCAAGCCTGGTTCGACAGTTGTTTTCATCCACACAGGTGGAACACCTGGTGTTTTTGCTTACCAAAACAAAGTCACGGATTTTCTTGCCACCAAGCTATAGGCTAATCACGCAGTTGTTTGGTTGAAAGTCCCTAAGATTGTCTATATCTCAGTGGTCAAACATTTCTCATGACTGTGGGGTAAATCATGCCGGTCAAAGCACTTCCTGTTGAACAACTTCGGCTGCTCTGTGATCCAGATAGTTTTCATTTTAACGCTACGGACGATCTAGAGCCTTCGGAAAAGTTATCGGGTCAGGATAGAGCTCGAAAAGCCATAGATCTGGCGGCTTCCATGAAGCATGGCGGGTTTAATCTTTTTGTTATGGCTGGTGACGGTGCAGGCGCACGTCAGCAAGTGACTGGCTATTTGCAAGAAATCGCAGAACGAGGTGTCGCCCCTGATGACACTGTCTATGTTCATAATTTCGACGAATCGCATCGTCCCCACATGATCCAGTTGAAACCAGGCAAAGGGCCTCTTTTGGCCAAAGCTATGGATGAAGCTATCGAGGAACTGAAGGAGACCTTACCTTCCTTGTTCCAGAACGAAGAATATAGAGCCCGTCGTCAAGAATTTGATGAAGCATTTCAAAAGCGCCAAGTGGAAGCTTTTGAAGTTTTGTCTAGAGAAGCCGAATCTAAAGGCGCTGGTATGGTGCGTTCCCAGACTGGTTTTGGGTTCGTGCCAATGAAGAACGGCGAGGCTGTCAAGCCAGAAGAATTCCGGGAACTTCCTGAGAGTGAGCGTGAACAGATCCAAGCAACGTTAGAAAAGCTGCAAGGAAAGTTGCAGGAAGTCGCCGCCGAAATTCCTGACTGGGATCGTGATCGCCGCAATCAGGTTAAGAACCTAAACCGCGATTTCACACAAAAGATGGTCAAACACGCCTTAACGCCTGTCCGAAAGGCTTTCCGCAATAACAAAGCGATCAAGCCACACTTAGCAGCCATCGAAAAGGACATGGAGTTTCAGGCCGGTCAGCTTGGGGAGCAATCAGCGGCACCGATGGGTCCTGAAGGCGCCGCCGCCGCACCGCCGTTATTGAGTGATCCCAATCAGCTGGACGCCTTACTGCATAGATACTCAGTAAACGTCGTTGTTTGTCACGATCCGAAAGAGGGAGCGCCGGTTGTTTTCGAAGACCATCCAACGCTAGGCAACCTTGTTGGCAGAGTAGAATTTAGAGCCAAGATGGGCACGATGGCCACTGACTTTTCGCTCATTCGCTCAGGCAGTTTACACAGAGCGAATGGTGGCTACCTTTTATTGCCGGTTGCGCAATTGCTCGGTCAACCGATGGTTTGGGATGCTATCAAGCGCGCGCTTCGAAATCGAGAATTGAAAATCGAAAGCCCTGCACAATCCTATTCTGTGTTGCAAACAACGACTTTGGAACCACAAGCCGTACCGTTGAGTGTGAAGGTTGTGTTGTTTGGGGATAGGGGGCTTTACTATCGATTGAGCCAGATGGACCCAGATTTCAGTGAATTGTTTAAACTTGTTTCCGATTTTGAGGATCAGACGCCAAGGGATAGTGGCAAAGAGCATTTCGCGTCAATGGTGGGCGATCTTGCCAGAAATCACAGCTGTTTGCCGTTGCATAAGACCGCCGTGGCCCGGTTAAATGATTATTCAGCTAGACTAGTATCAGACGCTCAACGCCTGTCGCTGGATTCCGAATCATTGAATGATATCATTCAAGAAGCAGATTATTACGCGCGATCAAAGAAACGGCGGCTGATCAAAGAACATCATATTGAGCGCGCAATCGAAAGCAAAAGAGACCGTTTGAGCAGGGTCAGAGATCGTTCTCTGGAGATGATTACACGGGAGTCAATGCTGATCGATACCGATGGTGAACGTGCTGGTCAGATCAACGGACTGGCTGTCTTGTCCATTGGTGACTTCAAGTTTGGTAAACCAAGCCGCATCTCAGTGACTGTTCGGATGGGTTCAGGACAAGTCATTGATGTTGAGCGCGAAGCCAGTCTTGGTGGAACCAGCCATACCAAAGGCGTCTACATTCTTTCAGGCTATATCAAGAGTCACTACGCACAAACTTATCCGCTTTCATTGTCTGCATCGATTGCTTTTGAGCAGTCCTACGGCGGCGTTGATGGCGATTCTGCGTCGTCGACTGAGCTTTACGCGATGCTTTCGGCATTATCAGAAGCTCCAATCCAACAAGGTTTAGCTGTAACGGGGTCGGTTAATCAGTTCGGTGATGTTCAGGTAATCGGCGGTGCTAATGAGAAGATTGAAGGCTTCTTCGAGATTTGCCGACAGCGTGGACTGAACGGCAACCAAGGTGTTCTAGTACCTGTGGGCAATGTCAAAAATTTAATGCTGCATAAAGACGTTGTTGAAGCCGTCAAAGAAGGCAAATTCTCAATTTATGCCGTTTCCAACATTGATGAAGGCATTGAGATTTTGACTGGTGTCTCTGCTGAAGCAATCCATGACAAAGTCGAGGCAAGACTTCGCTCATTCGCTGAACAGCGCAGAGACTTCGCTAAAGGTGAAGACGACTGTGGTGAGGACAACGACACGGAGCTTTTGGCTTAAGTAGTGTGGCGCATAGTTAGAACGTCTTTAGGCGGATGGAACACATCTCAGTGAATTCTTATGCACCTTATCCTCAAGAAAGCTTGTGCCGCAGTTGCATCTTGTTTTTATCCATGTTTAGATAGACCACTTCACCCTGGAAGTTTGAATGTGTCGCTGATAGGCAAGTTCAGTTTAGCTTCCATGGTAGATAGAAGCGCTTCTTTTGTCTGCTCTGATAATAGAAGTAATATATTGGATATATCTAAATTGGGAGGAATAATCCTGTGAGCAAATTTACTAAAGCAATGGCACTTGGTGCTGCTAGCGTGTTCGCGCTGGCAACAGTCGCAAGTGCTGACATCACTGTCACATCATG
This sequence comes from uncultured Alphaproteobacteria bacterium, assembly GCA_905480445.1. GTDB lineage: Bacteria > Pseudomonadota > Alphaproteobacteria > UBA7985 > CAJQQZ01 > CAJQQZ01. The sequence continues at coordinate 3,373 of CAJQQJ010000114.1, forward strand.
GGGCGGTGCTTATACTGCTTCTCAGCAAAAAGCTTATGTTGATACATATACTGGCGGCGTTGTTAACTTCGAAAACTACAATGGTGGTCTTGGTGAGGTTAAGGTTCAGGTTGAATCAGGTAACGTAACTTGGGACATCGTTGACGTTCTTCCACACGAAGCACGTGTTGGTTGTGATGAAGGTCTTTTCGAGACAATCGAAGCATCTGATTTCGAAGGCGACATTGATGCTGATCTAATGGTTCCACGTCCAAACAACTGTGTTGCACCACAGATTTTCTGGTCATACGTTCCTTTCTATGATGAATCAGCTGCGCAAGCTAACTGGGGTGACGCACGTCCTTCAACTATCGCTGACTTCTTTGACGTAGAAAAGTTCCCTGGCAAGCGTGGTATTCACACTTGGGCGAACGCTCTGATCGAAATGGCTCTATATGCTGACGGCGTTGC
>CAJQQJ010000115.1 GCA_905480445.1 uncultured Alphaproteobacteria bacterium
TTTTGAGCTGCCCCTCGCCACCTGGGTTTGGGTAGATCGATTGGTTGTAGACAAGAGGCGTGCCTCCAACTTCGGCGCTAAAAGATAGAGTCACATCATTGTTGGCCGGCTTACGCAACAACAAGACAGCAAGTACAACGACAATGAGCCCCACAAGTAGGGCTATGATGATTGTATTTCTTCGAAGGCTCTGCATCAGCTAATCATTGATCAAATGGGTTGGAAAACTTAGGGTTCGTCAGGAACTCTTCGTCGGTCAAAGTATGAAGAAAGGCTATGATCGCGGAAATCTCTTCAGCAGTCATATTGAGACCTCTTGCCTGATCTGGGTCTCCCTTATTGTTATCCGCTTCAAGAATGAGCGGGCTTAGAGTTTCACTTATTTTTATGCCGCTGTTGTAGTGTGTCATCACATCTTCCAACGTCTGAAAGCGGCCATCATGCATGTAAGGGCCAGTGACCGCGATGTTACGCAGCGTCGGTACTTTAAACAAACCACGATGAGCGGGATCTTTGGTTACAGCCATTAGGCCAATTGGCAAGTCTTCGTTGTTATCGAGGCCGTTGTTTGAAAAGCCGTCAAACATGTCCTTGAACCCTGACGTCAAAAACTGGCTATGGCAATCGATGCAATTCCCGCCTCTTAGTGAAACTTTGACGTCGGGATGGGCCATAAATAGCTTGCGCCCATGCTCCTCTTCAGCGCTCAATTTCATCTCACCGCGCAAGTACTGGTCATACTTTGAATTAGCAGAAACCAGCAGTCGCATGAAGGTGGAAAGTGCCTTTGCAACATTGTCAGTTGTAATCCTGCCATAGGCTGCATGGAACAAACTTCTGTACTCATTCGACGCTTTCAATTCTTTCAACAGTTCATCAAGGTCTTGACCCATCTCATCTTTATGTTGGATCGGAATGAGAGCCTGTTCTTCAAGCGTTTCTGTTCTGCCATTCCAGAAAAACCGCCGTTGCCCCCACATTAGGTTGGCCAAGGTCATACTGCTGAACTGAAGCACTTCACCCGAAATCCCAACTGACTTCGCCAATCCATCGGTAAAAGCTAGTTCCTGCAAATGACAGCTGGCACAAGAAAGTTCGTTATTGCCAGACAATAAAGGATCGTAAAATAGCCGCCGTCCAAGACGAAAAGCTTCCTCAGTTAGGGGATTATCTTCTGGAACAGAAAATCGGCCAAAAACAAAGGGGGCCGAGAAGTCGCGGATCGCTGTTGTCTCAGGTGGTGTCTGGCTCAATCGATAAACAAAAAATGCTAGTGGCATCAGTACCGCCACTAGCAAAGTTACCAAGATGATCTTGGTTCGGAGTAACACAGGCTAAGTCTTAGTGGTGGTGGACGAACCCAGCACCAAAAAGACCCTCAACATTGTCGATGCCTTTGTTGTACTTGTCTTTGAAGTTCAACGAAGCCGACCGTTCACCACTGTCTAGGTCATGAACTGTGATGGAATGGTCATTCAGGCCAGCGATAAAATCAATGTCAGTTGGATCATTAGCGGCAGCATCACCGAGATTAAGAAGATTGTTTTGTACAGCAATCAACTTTCTACCTGACTTCGATGTGTAGAAGATCATGTGATGAGCACCGGCTTCGGCCTTAATGTCAGGGCCAGTTGAAACCAACTCAGGAAGTTGAGCAAGATCGTAGCGTTTCACAACACCAGGCAATCCATGACTGATGAAAAGCTCAGTCTCATTGCCGTAAAATTCAAGCGGGACGGCTGTTTTGTTTTCTACACCACTGTAAATGACTTCGGCTTCACCAAAAGTCTTAGCTTCTTCATTGTATGGAATTTTCCAGGTTTCAAATCCAAACATAGTGTTTACCAAAACAGCCGGTTCGATATCTTCATGGATTGTTGGACGAGCAAAAAGCACCTCAACAGGAGAAGAAGGGAAACCTACCGGCTTTTCGTTTTCCACGGTAATATTTTGGATTGGCTCCAAAGTATTCAGATCAATCACAGTGATTGAGTTCCCTACACCGGTCGCCAAATCTGGATGGACCGTGGACGTCACTATCATTCTGTCTTGGTAAGCTGAAATACCATGTGGATACATGATGTAGGCTTCACCTTCGCCGACTTGGCTTTTGCGAGCCTCAATGACTTTGACTACGGCATTGGTTTGTGGATCAAAGACGCCAACGGAGCCTCCGTCGTCTCCACCTGTACCACCCATGAACGTCACGAACATGTATGTCTGTCCATTGGATTCATGCCACATGATATCTTCACCAACGATCTGGCCTTGCGTGTCTAAGCAATCAATGCTTTGCACAACAGGAGAACCAGAGGCATCACGTGCCAATCCGATTTCGGCAAGGCTGCACTTAGGATCAAGACCGGTCGCATAGAGACGACCCGTAGGACTGTAATACATATGGTGCAGTGGATGCTCCATTGCTGGTTGCTCGTATTCACTTAGGATGTTTCCAAAATTCTCTGATTCCGGATCCAACTCCACAATTGCTACACTGTGCGACGTTCCTAAAGTCGGAAGACCGCGCAACAACACCATTGCATGGCTTTCTTCCCTGGTTTCGACGGCATTAGCCGTGGCAGAAAAGGGTAAAACGGATGCCGTCGTTAACTTCAGGGTAAGGGAAAGGGTTGTCCAACTCTTTGAACAAAAATTCATGGTCTCTTGCCTCCTCAAGCTAAGCCATTGGTTAAGTCTCTGTATTCAAGACAACAACAGCCTAACAGAATGTCGCACTTCGTAAAGAGGCTTTGTCTAAAGCTTTAGACAGTTCACTGTGCCGACGCGGAAACTTAATCGTTGTCTGTCAACCCTGCACCAGCGCCAGCCAAGCGAGAAGCCTCAGACGCTGGAACATAGGTTCTGTGCGCGTAGTGCTCGAGGATATCCCAGATTGTGTCTTCCACTTCGGCCCTCAACTCACGTTTGATAACAGCATCAGCTTTTTGATCCGAGGGAGCGATCTTCACGCTCGAAACATAATTCTTAAGAAGATCTGCTTCTTCGCCCTTAACCGTTAAGCCATTGTAACCACAGAGAATTTCAACACCGTGCCATGTCACTGAGAAATCTGTTTGCTGCCCCTCACCCAGTTGGGCCACAAAGGACACCAACAGCAACGGATGTGCAACAGCGGCAATCTCAAATGCTTCATCGCGGTTGGCGTCACTAATCGCAGCCCCAACCATCACAGGACAAAGACGTCCTTCACCTTTAACGATGACTTCAAAAGGATCAACCGGCGATAATCTTGCCATCGGTATAGAGTCATTCTCTTCCACCAAGGATGCGGCTGCTGTGGCTCCTGGCAAACGTCTAGTCTCTAACCATGCGGCCACTCGACCAGCCTCCTCCGCCATGCCCCAAGACATGTAGGCACCGCGGGTGGCTTTCATAACAGTCGATTGAACTTCACCAATAGATACGCGCATCAGTTCGCTCCCTTCAAAACAGGATAAACCCAATCATCGAAATCTTCCTGATCAAGCTCATCAGGATAAGGGGCATTCTGGAACATAGTAATGCGAACCCAACGATCTGAACGTGGATCGAACTTCGTTGCACCAAAGAACGAAAGTTTACAACGCAGCAGATCGATTGGCATCATTGTAGAACTAATCAAGTTGTCTTGGACTTCAGAATACGGGTGATATCCATTGATCTGGACACGACGAACCGCATGGCGGTGTTCTGGATGTTCCAGCAAAAAGGCGGCAAGGCTATCGGCATCAGAAAAGCGATCCAAATCTTTGCGCATAGCAGACAAATCTCGCCCAGTAGCCAGTGGGTGTTCACGCTCCGCGCCTTCTTCGTCATGGCGTTCACCCACACGGGGTTCTAGCTTTTCTTCAGAGGCATACCAAAACCGTGCGTTCTCTTCTTTGACGGAGTAATCCGTTCTCATTACCCAAGCATAAGACTCGTCGAATTGTTCTTTGAAGGTATCAAGTGGAACAGAACCGTCAATGCGGAAAAACCGCCATTCGTCAGCCGCCATACAATCCGTTAATCCATCAACCAGATCGCCATGTGGCTCAATAAGTAGCGTGACAACAAACTCTTGGCCTTCAAGGCTCAGGTTTTTCTCGGCCCAACGATAGAGTGCGTCCCAGGGTAAATCGCCAGCAAAGTCATCGTTTGAAACACGTTCCTGAAGTTTCTGCAAATCGCTTTGAAATTCAACAACCCGATCGGCCTGACCTTCGTGGTCTGTATTCCACCGTGTGGCGTCATCAATCGAACGCGCCAGAATATTTCTGCATTTGGCAACAGTCTCAGCCGTTGGGTTAGCGATTGAACGCACACGCGCTAGGGCTTCTTCACGGCACATGATCCAATTGTTGAGCAGTGCTGGATGATTCATTAGGAAAGGAGCCATGCCAAGCCCCGTTGAGTTGCCAACACCGAGACCGCGTTTAATGTTAGTCGCTAACTTAGCAGCTTTGGCTCCACCCTTTACCCGCGCCAGGTGTTCGACTATTTCAATCGTAAACCAGCGTGTCATGAAGACAGACAACAACTCGGCTTGAAAAGGTGCATTGAATTCACGACGGTCTTCGATGTGAAACCGATCGATCGCACCAAATTTGGCCGAACCATAGACGGCAGTCGTTCGCATCAGGTATCCAACAGCGTCCAACTTGGCCTTGTCGGGTTGCGCGCCAGTTGCCAGGCAATCACGAACATATTCAAACATTCGAACGGAACGGTTGGCTCTAGAAAGAGATATTTCTTTCTCAGAAATCCTACCAGCTTCTTGCAATGGAACGTTCTTAGACAATCTATCTATGTCTGCTTGTGTCGGAACACCATCGAACAGTGTGAAAGTCGCGTCCCATTCTTCTGCAATGACACGGTCGGAACGTTTGGAGGGATCCAGATCATTAGCAAAAGCGACCAATGAATAAGTACGCTCTGGGCCTTTGGCCTGAAAAACGCCAACCCCAACGCCGACGTCATCAACTTCCCAGCGTTCAATAGAGAAAATCCAGTTGCCACCTCTCAAACGCCGCAACAAATTGCGCATAAAGGACAAGCGGGTTTGATGAAAGGAACCCATTCTTGCCAATCGCATGACCAGCGAAGGATCTCTTCTTGGAACTACAGTTTCCACTAACTGGTCGTAGGTATGCTGTCCGTTCAAACCATCTGCTCCTTCTTCAATAAGAACTCGATTATCACAGAGAAACGAGGTCGTCTAACAAGAAAAGGCCCGCCGAAGCGAGCCTTTGCCGTTGGAAGTCGAATTTGTGTAAGTTTATGCTTACTTCGTACATCTAATGCGCTTGAAACCATCACAGAACCCTTGGTCACAAACCGCTCCAGTACCGATGAGACGAGTTGGCTTGCTTTGGCCGATGTTGTTAGCCTTAGTAAAGCCAGTCGCTTTGTCGAAACCTTTGTACTCACAGAACTTGTCTGCTGCAGCCTTGCCACAACCAGTCGCCCAATTCACACACCAATCAAGACGGTTACCCTGAAATTTTGGCTTAAAGAACATCTTAGCAGTAGGCGCTGGCTTAGAACAGGTGATTTTCTTGAAGCCGTCGCAGAAACCCTGGTCGCAAACGGCACCAGTTGTGATGAGGCGCGTACGGGCGAAATTGCCGATGTTGCTGGCTTTTAGGTAGTATTTTGATTTCTGAAACCCTTTTTTGACACAGTAAGCGTCGGCGGCTGGTTTACCACAACCAACGCCCCAATTCAGGCACCAATCGAGGCGGTCACCACCAAACATTGGTTTAGTGAAAGTGGACAGAGTTTCACCCGCTTGGGCTTGCCCAATGGCTGTGAAAAGGACTGTTGCAGCGACGATGATTTGAATGAAGTTTCTCATGGATCTATTCCCTTCGCTTGAGAGTTTGTTGTTCATGAGAGCTATTATGCCCAACGTCGCTTAACGGTTTATGAACCGAAAATATTTGTTTTCTGAACAGATGATAAAATTAGTTCTATCTCGACTGTCACCCAGATATTTCCATAGATTGCTAGCGCGGTTGTTTGACTGGTTAGCTGGTGCTAATATTTTTTGAGGGCAAGAATGGAGCATGGGCATGAATAAGATCGTTAAACTGGGCCTAGTTGTGGCTGCGATCATCCTATTAGGCGCGGTGGTCAAATTTGGGTTGGGGTTATGGGACAGATACCAACACCAATCAGAATTTGGTTTTTTTGAGCCAGCTGAACCAGAATTAAAGTTTTTGACTAACGGCGGCAAAGTCGAATTATTATCCGACATTTCATTCCACGAACCCGATCAGCAAACCTGGACGGCTCCAAAAGGATTAAAGTCTGACTGCGCCTCCATACCTAGTTGGGCCTGGTCGATAATTGGCGTTGGTCCTTGTACTGGAGCGCACCGACTAGCCTCCTTTGTTCACGATTTTTATGTCTTAGAAGAAAACCAACACCTTCATCCGCCAAAAAAAGTACATGAAATGTATCACAGAGCCTTACTGGCTTCTGGCGAAGAAACTTGGCGAGCTAATGCGATGTACCTAGCTGTGTTGTTTGGCGGCCCTAATTGGGATCACCCCGAAAATGTGAATGTCCCCGAAATGATCGTCACAGCCAGTCAAAGCGGAGATACAGAGACCTACAATTGCTTTACGGAAGGCGAAGTGGAAATTTGTCAAGTGACCGCGATGCAAATGAGTTCACAGTCTATCGAAGAAGTGAGGGAAGAAGCCAAAAAAGCTTTCTTGTCCCAGATTCCAAATGTTTCTTCAGGAGATCAAGAGTTGATAGAACTTCTCTCTAAGCAGGTCGTAACAGGTTCACTTAGCTTAAATGAAGCCGAAGAAACAATTGAGAGATTGCGACTGCAATTAGTGAAGAACCAAATTAACAAGCAATGACTAGATAGATGGGGTTTCGGCTCATTCGCTCAGAAATTTGTTGTAACAATAAACTTAGATCTATATTCATATGGTTGTATTTCGAGGGAGCGCAACCGTGGATACAAAAAAGAAAATTCTTTATGCATTTGTATTACTGAGACCTCAGTATAAGGCCTATTTTCCCGTCTGACATTACCGAATTAGCGATGGATTTCCAGTAGGATCAGTTATTTGCAACTTTTAGGGTTGGATATAGCCA
>CAJQQJ010000116.1 GCA_905480445.1 uncultured Alphaproteobacteria bacterium
GGGGCTCATATTGCTTGATGCCTGTCGCAATGACCCTTTTGCGCTACAGGCACAATCCGGTCAACGTTCTGCAGGACGAGGATTGGCTCCGGTCGGTAACTCAAACAATCGCTTGTTGATCCACTATGCGGCTAAGGCGGGAACAACTGCTTCCGATGGTTCTGATCGCAACAGCCCATACACTAAGGCCTTGCTGCAGCACCTCGATGACCCTGATGAAATCCGTCTTGTTTTGGGATCTGTTCGCGATAGCGTTTACAAAGACACAGGCCATCGACAGCAACCTTTTCAGTATGGATCGTTGGGTGCGCATCGTGTTTATTTGAGCCGACAGCAGCCTAATCCTGAACCTAGTAGGGAACAAGATTTGTCTCGCCTGTGGGCGGATATTAAAAATAGTAAGAACGTTAAATTATTGGAGAGCTTTCGAGACGGTCCCGCTAAGGGGAGTGCCTTTTATCGTGAATTGGTTAACGACAAGCTTGGTGATTTGTCTGAAAAACCCCTGCGTTCTCCAGGAGAAACTTTCCGCGATTGCGCTGCTTGTCCTTTGATGGTTGTTGTTCCGGCGGGTGAATTCAAGATGGGTAGTGAGACAGGCCTAGAAAAGGAACGTCCGGTACATCAAGTCCGGATCGGTCGTTCTTTTGGTGTTGGGGTTTATGAGGTTAGTGTTGGCGAGTTTAGAGCTTTTGTTGATGCAACCGGGCACAAGACTCCAGGAGGGTGCTATGTTTGGGAGGGAGGCAAATGGGAGAAAAAGACAGAACTATCTTGGCGTAATCCAGGTTTTCCCCAAGATTTTAGCCATCCAGTTTCTTGCGTGTCTTGGGAAGATGCACAGGCTTATGTCGGTTGGTTGAACAGCAAGGTTGATGGCTCACCTTATCGCTTACCGAGTGAGTCAGAGTGGGAGTATTCTGCTCGTTCTGGTTCAGCTGGTAAGTACTGGTGGGGTGATGATGCTCCAGTTTGTGAGCGTGGCCATGAGCGTGGCGCGAAGTTTGACGACAGTGGCGTTTGTGACGATACAGGCACAGAGGAAGTAGGCTTTTCGCTTAAGAATGTTTTTGGCTTATATGATGTTCATGGCAATGTCTGGGAATGGGTTGGAGACTGTTGGATAGATAACTATGATGGCGGTCCTTATGATGAGAAGGTAAGAACAACCGGAGGGTGTGACCTCCGTGTCCTGCGCGGGGGCTCCTGGTACGACTATCCGAGGGGCTTGCGTTCCGCCAACCGCGACGGGTTCGGGCCGGACCTCCGGATCAGCTTCATCGGTTTCCGTGTTGCTCGTTCATTGCCGTAGCCTAGAACGCTTAGATCTTGTTTCTTTACCTCTTTACTTTTTGGGGGTCCGGGGGCTTAGCCCCCGGGGCGAATATCGAAGGCAGGAAATGGCAGCAATAGTAAATCAGTGTTTTGCGGCGGTCGGCTTGAATTCCTGCGTGGTCAATTGTAGCTTAAAAAGGGGTGAGTAATGATGCGATTATTGGTTTTTGTTGTTCTTTTGGTCTTCGCGTCCCACGCTGCCCTTGCCGAACGGCGTGTGGCTCTGGTGATTGGCAATGCTGACTACACTCACGAGTCGGAGCTTCGCAACCCTCTGAATGATGCTGGCGCTCTCGCTGAGGCTTTGAATGATTTAGATTTCGATGTTACTAAGGTTTTTGACCTGTCGAAACGAGAAATGGAGAAGGCACTTGGGCGGTTTTCTCGTCAAGCCAGTGGGGCTGAGTTAGCCATAATTTACTTCGCAGGCCACGGCGTTGAGTCTAATGGTATTAACTATCTGGTGCCGACAGATGCGCAGCTAGAAAGAGAGGCGGATCTAAACTGGGACGCGGTGTCATTAGATGATGTCCAGGCTAGTCTGTCCTGGGTGAAAGGCACAAGCCTCATTTTGTTGGATGCTTGCCGCAACAATAGTTTCAAACTCGCTCGAGAAAACGGGAAACGTTCATCTTCAAGGGGGTTGTCGCCTCCCACCCCCAGTGGGAACGTCCTAATTTCTTACGCTGCAGCCGCTGGGAAGCGGGCAGACGATGGGCTGGGCAAGCATAGTCCCTACGCTGAGGCTCTACTGAAGCATATTAAGACGCCTGGTATCGAAATTGGCCTATTGTTCCGCCGAGTGCGAGATGAGGTATCTGAGCTAACTGGAGGTCGCCAACAACCTGCGATCTATTCCGCCCTTGGAAGCAAAGAGGTCTGTTTAGCTTCTAAGAATAACTGTGGAGAGAGCGATCTACCGCGTCGCTGGTCCGAGGCAAAGCTAAGTAGAAACGCCGATGTTATTCGAGCTTTCAGAGATGGGCCAGCCCGCAAAGACGAATACTACCGTGCATTGGCGAACGATCTTCTTTTGAAGCTAAATCAGGAGGAAACTCCAGAAGACAATCTAGTAGCTTTGTGGAGGAGTATCCAGTCAAGCACCAATGTTGAGCTGCTTGAGGCATTCAGAGACGGCCCCGCTAAGGGGAGTGCCTTTTATCGTGAATTGGTTAACGACAAGCTTGGTGATT
>CAJQQJ010000117.1 GCA_905480445.1 uncultured Alphaproteobacteria bacterium
GCGAAGGGGATGCCACCTGGTTAGGGTTCCGCCCGACAATGCCAGATGCCTTGCCTGTGATTGGTCGGTCTACGAGGGCGCCGCAAGTCATATTCGCTTTAGGGCACCAGCACATAGGTGTGACGCTTGGTGGCATTACAGGGCGACTTGTCTCAGAGATAGCCGGAGGCGAGTCGACGTCCATTGATACCGCAGCCTTCCGTCCTAGCCGGTTTTGATTTCGCATTGCAGTTTGCAAAAACTGCGATGTCTTTTTGCAACACTAGTTCCATAAGTTTTTACTAAACTGAAAAAGACTCTTAGAATTCAGTAAGTTACGAGTCCCTCAAAAAGGAATCGCTTGCGGACAGAGATTGCTTCCGCCTTTATCCCTCTATTGAATTTTCCGGGGGAAAGCGGATGAATAGATTTTTGAAAAAGCTTGGCTTGGTGCTGCCTATCATGGCTTTTGTTGTGACAATTACCGTTGGTTCACTATCTTTTACGAACAGTGCTTCTGCTAAAGTTACAGCTCAGCTCGTCAATTTCAAAAACTCATTTGATCCAGGTACGATCGTTATCGTTAACAGCCAGCGTAGCTTATTTTTCACGATGACGAATGGCAAGGCATGGCGGTACAAAGTCGCCGTTCCTGAAAAGGGCCCTAGGCTTGGGAGAACGAAAGTGGTGCGCAAGAAAGTGCGCCCGACTTGGTATCCGCCTAAATCAATTAAAAAGAAAAATCCAGACTTGCCGGACGTCGTCAAACCCGGCCCGAGTAATCCGCTTGGCGCTCGTGCGTTGTATCTAGGTTGGGAAAGAATCCTTATTCACGGCACAAACAGCCCTTGGTCGATTGGCAGCGCGGCTTCCGCTGGTTGTTATCGTATGCACAATGATGACGTAAAGATCCTTCATTCTTGGGCCCAAACAGGAACGCCAGTCGTCGTACTTCCTTAGTCAGCAGATTTTGTTATCTGATTGTTACTTCAACTGACCCCACGCCGGTTATTTCATAGATGTAATGATCGCCAGTCACGGGAAACTGAGTAGCCAACGTACTGCCGGTAATTATTTTTGCACCAGCAGACAGGGTCTCACCTCTGGAATTTAAGTGATTGGCGAGGAGTGCTGCTGCATTAAGTGGGTTACCGAGAGCTGCACCAGTAATCCCCTCTCCAAACAATTCACCATTTACGACGAGTCTCGTTTTTGTGTTGGCGATGTCAAAATCATCAGCCAGTTTCACAGGTTCGCCAAGTATAGCGGCCCCGAACCAGGCATTGTCAGCCGCCAATGTAAGCACATCTAGGCAAGAGTAGTCGGCATTTCGATCTTCTATGACTTCAAAAGCGGGATAGATGTTACTGACGTAATGACGGATTGACGCCGCGTCATAGCTTCGGTCACTTGGTAAGGTCTCGCCGATTTCAACAGCCAGCTCGAACTCAAGGCCGGGATGTTGAAAGTCTGCGAGCTGCAGATTGCGAGGGGAGTTGAAGACATCTGTCGAGAACATGGTTCCGAAAATGGGATGATCTAAGCCGCATAACTCTTGAATGGGTTTTGAAGTAAGCGCAACCTTGTGTCCTACGTAGTCACCTCTACCGTCAGCCTGAAACATTTGGTTGAGAATGAGCTGAACATAATAAGATTCATCCAGCGAACTGAGCTTATTTTTGCCCGTTAACTCTTTGGATTGTTTGCCACTTTTGTGTTCCTCGAACAACACCGCTGCAATTGTTTCATACTTCTTTGTCACTAGGGTGCTCCTCTTGTTAGCTCATCTCGATTGCTAATCTATACCAGACTTTTTCATTTAAGGCAGGGAATTCAGAAAAATGACGACTCGGGACTTTTCCCCGAGTCGTTTCTGTGTTAGAGTCGAAAAGATAAAGTTTTAGGCAGAATTATTACTGCCGTTCCTATTAGTTTGAAAGATTTGAGCCATGGGTTACTTAGTTACTACGACCCGCAGTTGCATTGTTTGGTTGTTAATTTGGGTGATCTACTTGTTCGTCCCAGTGACACCGGTCAAGGCTGAGGCTTGGGAACAGCAATTGGCCTCCTATCGATTAGACAGAGGTCATCTCGTTGCGCAAAATCTTGACATCGGACTAATGGGAAGTGGGATTAAGACACACCCAATCGAAACCAACGTTCGTGTTCATCAATACACCTGGGATGTTGTCCGCTATATTTTTCCACAGGCAATGCTTAAGGAAATTGGTTTTCTCGTGTTCTACACAGACGGTTATTCTGGGTCACACGGGTTGTTGACAACTGATCCAGAAACCAAAAAGTTTGTTCTCGGAATTGATATCAGAGATATCTTACGCAGAAGACACGACGGTAAAATTGTTATCAGTGAAACTGAGTTGGCTCAAACATTGACGCACGAGTTGTTTCATTCCTTGAGTTTGTCAAAAAGCCAGATTGTCCATAAACACAATTGGTCGGCTCAGAAAGACAAAGCTCACGGGGTCGCCCATCAAATTCGATCCTGCCCAGTTGGGTGTCAACGCCGGAGTAAAAACCCACCATTGGCCGGAGTAAAAATGTACCAGTTTGATGGTGTTGGACAGTCGTCATTATCCGCGTTCAGTGGAGCAGCCGTAGGGTGCGGAGCTGGGCGCGGATAATGAGTT
>CAJQQJ010000118.1 GCA_905480445.1 uncultured Alphaproteobacteria bacterium
GTTGGGATGGGTTGTCCAATTGCCATAGTCCGGATCAACTTTGTTCCCAGTTCTTGGATCAACAGTGCCAGGTGTCATTTGTTCCATCGTAATACAGTCGGCCACGGGGCAAACGTTGACACAGAGATTACAAGCAACGCATTCTTCATCGATGACTTCAAAGACTCTGCCTTCTTTCATTGCGATAGCCTGGTGTGAGGTATCTTCACAAGCGGCATAACAACGGCCGCACTGTATACAGCTGTCTTGGTTAATCTTGGCCTTACTGACATAGTTGAGGTTAAGATACTGCCAATCGGTGACGTTCGGGATCGCACGACCTACAAAATCAGACACAGAGCCGATCTCTTTTTGATCCATCCATCGAGACAAACCGGCCGTCATTTCATCAATGATTTTGAAGCCATAGGTCATAGCCGCCGTACAAACCTGAACATTACCAGCGCCAAGCGAAATGAACTCTGCCGCATCACGCCAAGTTGTTACTCCACCTATTCCTGAAATAGGCAGGCCGCTCGTTTCTGGATCCTTAGCAATATTTGCCACCATATTCAGCGCGATTGGCTTCACCGCTGGTCCACAATAGCCGCCATGAGAGCCCTTGCCATCAATTGTTGGATGAGGCGCAAAATCATCCAAATCAACAGAGATGATAGAACTGATCGTGTTGATGAGACTGACAGCATCAGCACCACCAGTATTGGCGGCCCTTGCAGGATAGCGAACGTCAGTGATGTTCGGCGTCAATTTAACAATGACAGGCATCCGCGTTGTGGCTTTGCACCAGCGCGTCACCATTTCGATGTATTCAGGCACCTGGCCTACAGCGGCACCCATGCCACGTTCGCTCATGCCATGTGGACAGCCAAAGTTCAGCTCGATACCATCAGCGCCAGTTTCTTCAACCAGCGGCAGTATCTTCTTCCACGCCCCTTCTTCACAAGGCACCATAATGGAGACAACCACGGCCCGGTCTGGCCATTTTTTCTTAACTTCTTTGATTTCACGAAGGTTTACATAGAGGTCGCGATCAGTGATCAATTCAATGTTGTTCAGACCGAGTAAACGTCGGTCCGCGCCCCAGATCGCTCCATAGCGCGGACCATTGACGTTCACAATGGGAGGTCCCTCCTCACCCAAAGTTTTCCAGACAACACCGCCCCAACCTGCCTCAAAAGCACGTTCAACATTGTAAGCTTTATCCGTTGGCGGCGCTGAAGCTAGCCAGAATGGGTTGGGGGATTTAATTCCAACGAAGTTACTTGCAAGATTTGCCATTGAACTTCTCCTTAATTTTTCATGAGCTGGGCGTGAATGTCTTCAGCGGCATCACGCCCTTCCGCGACGGCTGTGACCGTCAGATCGTCACCGCCAGAGGCACAGTCGCCACCAGCCCAAACGCCGTCCAGCGACGCCCGACCGTTTTCATCGACCAAGATCTTGCCACCACTCAATTCTAAGCCATCGCCATTTTCTAGGTTTTGACCGATTGCTTTGAAGACTTGGTCTGCTGGCAACTGGAAAGTCTCTCCGGTTAACTTCAGTCCGTCTCCGTCATCCTTGGTGTATCCAAATTCAACTTCTTCAACCGATCCATTGCCGATGACTTTCAATGGCTGGACATTAGTGAGAATTGTGACACCAGATGAAGCCGCAAGATTCTGTTCGAAACCTGAAGCATTCATTTGATCTTGACCACGGCGGTAAGCCAAAGTTACATGCTGCGCGCCCAAAAACTTAGACTGAACCGCCGCATCAACGGCAGTCATTCCGCCGCCAATGACGACAACTTTGCGCCCGATTGAAAGGGTTTCTAAGTTCTTGCTTTGACGAAGGTTGGCAATGAAATCGACAGCATCTTCAACATTGGCCTTATCTTCGCCTTCAATAGAAAGAGCGTTAACGCCGCTCAGACCAATAGCCAGAAAAACAGCATCGTAGTCTTTGCGCAACTGATCCAAACTTAGGTTATCACCCAATCTTTTATCAAATACTTGAGAGATGCCTCCGATTGACAAAAGCCAATCCACCTCTTGCTGTGCAAAGTTTTCAACTGTTTTATAGGCCGCAATTCCAAACTCATTCAATCCACCAGCCTTACTGCGTGCATCGATCAAAGTGACGTCATGTCCCTTCATAGCCAGGCGATGGGCGCAGGAAAGACCCGCAGGGCCCGATCCGACGACAGCGACAGATTTCCCGGTTTCTTTGGCACGAGTAAAAGGTTGCTGGCCTTCTTCCATCAGCCGATCTGTTGCGAACCGCTGCAACAAACCAATCTCAACAGGTTTGCCTTCTGCGGCTTCGCGAACACAGGCCTGCTCGCACAGTGTTTCTGTCGGGCAAACTCTGGCACACATACCGCCAAGGATGTTTTGTTCAAAAATTGTCTGAGCTGCTGTTTCAGGCATGCCTGTCGATATTTGGCGGATGAACAGCGGAATATCAATCGCCGTTGGGCAGGCCGTCACGCAGGGCGCATCATAACAAAAATAGCACCGGTCAGCAGCGACCAAAGCCTCGTGACTGTCCAAGGGTGGATGGAGGTCCGAGAAGTTGTCCCGTAGCTCGTCACCTGTGTATCGCCCGGCAGCAATTCCGGGAACTGAAGCGCCGTTCGACAACGCACTCTCCTTACAAAAGGACTGATGATGTCGGAAAGATTACACAGATTTGTTTTTTTATCAATTAGTAAAATTTCGAAAGAATGGAGCTCTTTCCATAAGTCATGCTGTTTTCGAAATCCGAACAAACCAATCGGAAATTCATTTACTTTGTGAAATTTGCGCCTAATTGTTTCCAACAAAGTGACAGGTAAGAGAAAGAAGTTATGACCAAAGAGCGTGAAAACCACAGGGAAGACGTTGCTGGACGCGCCAACGTTGAGGATACCCCCGAACTGTTGGCCTACTACGACGAACTGGACAAACACAACGCTGGCGCACTTTGGACTGTTGCCAATAAGATTGAGCCCTGGGAACCCGTCTCCCAGTCTGTTCCTGTTGTTTGGCGTTATGCTGATCTGCGTGAGCATGTGCTTCGTTCTCTTGAGCTGGTAACGCCTGAAAAGGCTGGCAGGCGCGTGATTTATCTGAACAATCCTGGCCGCACTGATGTCTCAGCTGCTGTTGGTTGGATCTATGCTGGTTTGCAAGTCATGAACGCCGGAGAAAATGCTACGGCGCACCGCCATTCAGCCAGCGCTATTCGTTTCATCATGGAAGGTGAAGGTGCCTACACTGTTGTCGATGGGCACAAGATGACACTTGGTCAAAACGATTTTGTCCTGACACCTAATGGCACTTGGCATGAGCATGCGGTGGAACCAGACGGCACCACCTGCATTTGGCAGGATGGTCTCGACATACCATTCGTTAATGCCATGGAAGCCAACTTTTTTGAGGTTCACCCCGACTTGAAACATGCTGTTGCCTATGAGGTCGACGACATGACGAAAACTTGGGGAAACGCAGGCCTAACACCAGGTGGTGGCGAATGGACAAAGGCTTACTCCCCCATGTTCAAGTACGAATGGGAACCGACCTATGAGGCCCTTGCGAAGTACGCCAGCAGCACCGATGGCTCGCCCTATGACGGTATCATGATGGAGTACGTCAATCCCGTCTCGAACGGTCCTGTCATGCAAACAATGGGCGCAAGTATGCAGATGCTAAGGCCAGGCGAACATACAAAAGCCCACCGCCACACAGGAAGCTTTTTGTACCACGTCGCCAAAGGTAGTGGTCATTCGATTATCAATGGCAAGCGATACGACTGGTCAGAACGTGACATCTTCTGTGTGCCATCATGGGCTTGGCATGAACACGTCAATGGTTCCCAAAGCGATGACGCTTGTCTTTTCTGCCTATCTGATATTCCTATCATGCGGGCATTGAGCCTTTACCGAGAGCAAGCCTTCGGCGATAACAATGGCAACCAGCCCGAAATCTAAGGATCAGCACATGAAATTCGTAACCTACAGAAAGACGATTGAAGGTGACGCTCGTCTTGGTGTCATTCAAGATGACTTGGTCGTTGATGTCGCTGATCTAGGTGATGCCATAGGAGAAGATTTCCCAGGTACAATGCTCGATATGATTGATGCAGGGCGCGTCGGTTTGGCTGAACTTGGCTCAACGCTGGAAGATCTCGCGGGCAGTTTCCCGATCAACACGACAACAGCTTTGGTGAACGTCAAGCTGCTGGCACCCATTCCCCGTCCGAGGAAAAACATTTTTGGCATTGGACTGAACTATGTCGAGCATGTTGAAGAAAGCGCCAAAGCTCTAGATACTTCCAAAGACTTGCCAAAAGAACCAGTCGTCTTCTCGAAGCCACCAACAGCGGTTATCGGGCCAGATGACGCCATCCAACACAACGCCAAAATGACAAAGCAGCTGGATTGGGAAGTCGAATTGGCCGTTATCATCGGAACGAAGGCGACACGTGTTTCAAAAGCAGATGCTTTGGGCCACGTTTTCGGATACTCAGTAATGATCGATGTCTCCGCACGCGACAACCGACGTGCTGGGCAATGGATATTCTCAAAAGGCATGGATAGCTATGCACCTTTCGGTCCGTGCATCGTCACTGCTGACGAAATCCCTGATCCACAAAACATGGATCTCTGGCTAACGGTTAATGGTGTCGAGAAGCAGCGTTCAAATACTAAACACATGCTGTTCAAGGTCGATCATCTGATCTCTGACCTTTCATCTGGGATCACACTGGAACCTGGCGATATCATTGCTTCAGGAACGCCCGCTGGCGTTGGTGCGGGCAGAACACCGCAAGAGTGGATGTGGCCCGGAGATGTTATCGTTGCTTGCGTTGAGGGGGTCGGCACCATTCGCCACCCTGTGGTTAACTCAACGCCGGATTAAAGCACCTCTCCGTCCACAACAGATGAAACTTCGCCTGCTGTAAAAACACAGACAGCGGCTTAGCTTGACTTCGTAGCGGCTTAGCATAAGTCCGTTAAAAACTGACGACGTCTGTCGAAACTAAAGAACCTTCATGGCCGTGACCAACACTGCAAAGATGCAACTGCTGCTGGAGGCACCTATCGGGAGCATGCTCTTCAAGCTGGCAGCGCCAAACGTGGCGGCTGTTTTGTTAACAACAGCTTCTACCTTTGCTGACGTTTGGTATGTTGGTCAGTTGGGCACCGCTTCCTTGGCGAGTTTGGCATTGGTTTATCCATTCCTTATGCTCATGATGATGATGGCGTCGGGCGCCATTGGCGGTGGGGTAACAGCCTCTCTGTCACGTGCTCTTGGGAGAGGTGACAATGAAGGTGCTCAGTCTGGTGCATGGCATGCCTTTTTAATCGCTTGTTTCCTTGGTTTGATTTTCACAGTCACTCTGGGCTTGTTCTCAAGACCCGTTTACGCTTTCCTCGGAGGTACCGGAGAAGCCTTAGAAGGTGCTGTTGTTTACTCCATGATCGCCTTTGGTGGTGCTTTTTTGATTTGGTTGTTTTGGGTTTTGGCGGCCATCATCCGTGGTACTGGTGATACAGTCACCCCTGCCCGCGCTATTCTAGTCAGCGGTGTTGCACAAATCGGTTTGTCCGGAGCCTTAACGTTGGGCTGGGGACCCTTCCCCTCTCTTGGGATAGCCGGCACTGCGACGGCTATGCTTACTTGCCAGACCTTGGGAGCGGCCTACATGGCATTCTATCTAATCAAAGGTAAAGGGGCTTTAACGCTCAGCCCCCATACTTTCAACTGGCGTCCAATCATTGATATCATGCGTGTTGGCGGTCTTGGCTTGATTAACAGTGCCGGTATTTCAATAACGGTCATCGTTGTCACTGGGTTCATTGGACGTTACGGTACCGAAGCCCTTGCAGGCTACGGACTTGGCAGTCGGCTGGAGCTAATGGTCATCCCAATCGCCTTTGGCATTGGCGGCGCAGTAACAGTTGCCGTCGGGGCAAACTTCGGTGCTGGCAATTTCGCAAGAGCACGCCGAATTGCCTGGACAGGAGCAGGCACGGTCTTTGTCTTTATCAATCTAATTGGCCTCCCAATCGCCTTTGCGCCTGGCCTCTGGCTTGATCTATTCACAGCAGATGCAACGGCTTACAGTTACGGTGCCCTTTATTTGGCTATCGCGGCACCTTTCTACGGCTTCTTTGCTGCTGGGCAAACACTCTACTTTGCTTGCCAAGGAACGGGGAAAGTTTTGTTACCTGTTTGTGTCGGTTTGCTCAGGTTAGCTTTAGTCGCAACCGTTGGCGCTTTGGCTGTCTATTTTTCCTGGCAGATCAACGCCTTGTTCATGGGCGTTGCCGCAGGATTGCTAACGATTGGGTTGGGTGTTTCTCTTTGTATGCTGGGTCGGGCTTGGTGGCCGGAAAAGTCCGCGCAAGCAAGTTGAGCTAATCAGTCTCATCTTTGCTGTAACCAAATAGAACCTCGATCAACCCTGCCAGAACGATGGCGATAGCACCGATCCATTGCATCCAGACCATCGTTTCCTGGGGGATTAGAATCGCTGCGGAAACGATTGCAACAATAACTTCTGACATCGTCAAGATTCCAACCCTACCAGGAAACAAGACCTGAGACACCTTGAAGATCACACAGAAACTTGGCAACAGGATACAGATCGACCAAAAAGCAGCAGTCAGAAATGCTGCTTTTGCCATCACTAAATCTGGCAATGGGTCGCCATAAAGGCCAGCCGCAAAGAGCGCTGACATTGCCGTAGTAGAGATGAAGATAAAAGTGGTTAGCGGCAAAACAGGAATGTTTGACCAACGATTGAGTGTTGCAACACCCACCGCCCAAAACATGCCAGAGGCCAGACTGTAAAAATCGCCCTTGTTGATCGGGTAATCTGATGAACCACCATTCGACAAGAGTAAAAACAGCCCAACAAAGGCGACAGCGATAGAAATCAGCCGTGCTGTAGTCA
>CAJQQJ010000119.1 GCA_905480445.1 uncultured Alphaproteobacteria bacterium
CATACAGATGGGGGTTTACTCTTGTAGCTTGGCGGTATGCTTGCAAAGCTTCTTCCCATCGCTCTTGCGCCATATAGATCTGGGCCGCCCCCGCCAGTGCGCCAAAGTGCCTGGGTTCAAGAGATATGGTCTTCTCAACATCTTGGAGCGATTCATCTAGTCGCCCCATTACGTAGTAGAGCGTTGCCCTTTTATTCCAAGCCTCTGAAAAATCTGGGTAATCTCTGATGACCTGATCAAAAATCCCTAGTGCTTGATCAAACCGACTCTTCTGAAACAAGGCTGTGCCAAGAGCTAATCTTTGGCTAACTCTATCATTTTCGCCCAATAGCCAGATTGCCCAGATCGCAGAAACAAGTCTGTCGGCATCTGCATCTTCTTCAGCAGCCTGCAATTTGGTGAACAAAATGTTAAGGCGTGGATCATGCTGGTCAGCCCACGCCTGACTAAGCATCAAAAACAAGCCGATCATTGCAGTGGAGAGTAAACGAATCATACTAGACTGTAGACAGCCCGAGCAGAATCGAAAAGCAGAAAAGGCCGCCAGAAACCAGCAGCCTTTTCAAGATTTAGCGATTACTAAACAGTTTTAGTAAGAATCAGCCCTGGCGTGCTTTAAAACGTGGGTTCTTCTTGTTAATAACATACGTGCGTCCGCGACGGCGGATAACGCGACAGTTCTTGTCCCGCGTCTTAGCGGTTTTAAGTGAATTCAAAACTTTCATGACATCTCTCAGGAAGGCTAACTTGGCTCTTGGCGGCGGAACATAGGGTCGAGCCCTCTATCTGTCAACGCTGGAATCACACTAAATTGCTGTGATAAAGCTTCACAATGACGCTTGTGTCGACTATCTACCTCACTTACCCTGATCTTCCGTTAAATTCACAAGGTATTTTGGCATATCATGTCGACTTCCAAACTAGGAAAACCCTCATCTGCCATTCCTCCGATCCACAAAAAGGGTTGGCCATTTGTTGCGTGTTTTATCGCCCTGACCATCGGATTGATTTGGGTCAACCCACATCTTGGATGGATTGGCCTTGCTTTAACGGTTTGGTGTTGTTTTTTCTTTCGTGACCCAGAAAGAGTTCAGCCTCCGATGGAAGATGCCATTATCAGCCCCGCTGATGGTGTCATTTGCTTGCTTGGCCCTGCTCACCCCCCCGAAGGATTAGGGTTAGACAGCGGCAAAAAAATGCAACGCATCTGCGTGTTCATGAACGTCTTTGATTGTCACGTAAACAGGTCTCCCATCGCTGGAACAATCAAAAAAGTGGCTTACACTAAAGGCAAGTTTGTGAACGCAGCCTTAGATCAAGCCTCAACGGAAAATGAACGAAACGCCTTGCTGGTTGAAACTGACCAGGGAAGCCAGTTCGTCGTCGTACAGATCGCAGGTTTAGTCGCGAGACGCATTCTTTGCTGGGCTGCTGAAGGTGATAAACTGTCGAGAGCTGAACGTTTTGGCCTGATCCGTTTCGGCAGCCGGGTTGATGTTTACTTACCGGATGGAAGTGAAGTCCTAATCTCTCTTGGTCAAAAAGCCGTTGCTGGTGAAACGACACTAGCAAGGCTACCTGTCACGGAAATGGGTGCCTAATTGTGATTGAGCAGCCAAAGCAGAGCAAACGAAAAAGCCGAGAACTTAGTATCCGTTCATTGATTCCAAACGTTGTTACTACTCTATCGCTTTGCCTAGGCCTCTGGGCTATTCGCTTGGGTTTTGACGGTCAATTCGAAGCTGCAGTTTTAGCTATTATTGCCGCTACATTTTTAGATGCTCTCGATGGCAGCCTCGCACGGTTACTCAAAAGCACATCAAAACTCGGTGGTGAACTAGACTCCTTAGCCGACTTCCTGAGTTTTGGCGTAGCGCCAGTACTTGTGCTTTATTCCTGGGCTTTTGCAGAGGGGCCGGGGTTGGGATGGATCGCTATCTTGGCTTATTCTATTTGTTCGGCCATGCGTTTAGCCCGATTTAATGTGATGATGCTAGAAGACAGTCCAGAACAGCCACTTTGGCAGAAGGGCTTTTTTGTCGGCGTGCCTGCACCAGCAGGAGCCGGAATAGCCATGTTACCCTTCTATCTGCATTTCGGTGGATTGTTTTCTTTTAGTGACTACCCTCTTGCACTTGCTGCTTACATCGGTGTCGCAGCCTTCTTGATGGTAAGCACTTTGCCGACGTATTCTCTAAAGAAATTACGTCTCAAGCGAAAATACATTCTTGTAACTTTAGTTCTGGTTGCCCTAACAATTGCCTTCCTTCAAGCACATCCCTGGGTAACGCTAACCGTACTTTCTTTTCTATATTTACTATCGATTCCAATAGCTTGTATGAAGTTTAAGAAATTGAAACAGCAGTACGAAGCCTCTATTCAGCCTTAGAGTTCAAGGTTCCGAGACATTGGAAAACGCACTAAGACTTTAAGGCCACCTAACTCAGAATCCTCTAGCGTGATGTTTCCCTGGTAAGCCTCGACTAAGTCTTTAACGATCGACAAACCTAGTCCGCTACCAGGCGTTAATTCATCTAATCGTTTGCCGCGTTGTAAGATGAGTTCCCGCTTGCTGTCTTCAACACCTTCACCGTTGTCTTCGACAATCAATCCTACGTTCGTCTGGCCGTCAGCCTTCTCTTGATAGGCCGTCAGCTTGACAACACCTTGAGAGTAGCGCGAAGCATTTTCGATCAAGTTACCAAGGATCTCCAACAGGTCCTGGCGTTCAACTGGAAAATTGAGATCCTCTGGCGCTTCAAGAATAATCTGAAGCTCCTTACCAACGCTAATTTTCTCAAAGGTAGTTTTCAAACTTTTTAGCAGGGGATAGACCTCGGTTTTAGTGGCCCTTGCTTGCGCAGTAGTGGCAGCCCGTGCCAAAGCCAAGTAACGCTCTATTTGATCTTGCATAGAATCTAACTGCGGCGACAGTTCATTGCTTATATCAGCGTCCGCTGCATCAAGGCTGTTCCGCATGACCGCAATCGGCGTCTTCAGACCATGCGCCAAATTCCCAACGTGTTTTCTTGCTCGCTCCACGAGCTCGCTATTTGATGAGAGCAACAAATTGACCTCGTTTGTTACTTCATTGAGCTCGCGCGCGAAATCTCCTTCCAAGCCCTCCGTCCTCCCTGCCCTCACGTCTCCTAATCGGCGTTGCATGACAGCCAATGGACGAAGTGAGAACTTAACGACGGCGAATAAGGAAACCAGCAGAGCCACTGCCAATGCCGAGAGAGAGACCAACAGGAAGAAGTCAAATGCCTGACCTGAACGCCGCATTGTTTCACTCGGCCCTGCGACCATCACAGTTATTGTTTTTGATTCATTAACAAGATCGAAAGCCTGCGAACGTATTCTTATCGGTTCGTCTTGTTCATCAACAGTTTCGAGAAACGATGCCGTTTTATTGCCGCTGTCTTGCAATTGGCTGAACGGGTCGAGTTCAAGCTCATCACCCTCTTCCAGAAGACCCTGTGTCAAAGAAAAGGAATAGATAGGTTGCGCCTGACCTGAGACAATGAGTTTGTAATACCAACCAGAATAACCACGCCGAAACTCCGCGCTAATCGCGTCGGAATCAACGTCCACACGATCACCATCGAGAATTTCAAGGGCTCCCAGCAAGCTGTCAGACTCAAGCTCCAGTTTCGAATCGAACTGTTTTCTTGCTTCAAAAACAAAGAGCTGGGAAAGCAAAAGCCCGCCACCAGCCAATACAACCATAATCAACAGGAGCGTTGAAAGAATCAGGCGGGACGAAATAGATTTCAACTGCAGCGCTTTAAGCATTCGTCTCCAATCGATAGCCCAGCCCCCTGACGGTCTTGATCATCGGCGTATTGAGCTTTTTACGTAAACGGCCGACAAAAACTTCTACCGTGTTCGAATCAGGGTCGAAGTCTTGTTCGTAGATATGCTCAACCAACTCTGACTTGGAAAGAACCTTATCTGGGTGATGTAGAAAATAGGAAAGTAGTTTGTATTCAAAAGAGGTAAGATCAACGGTTTTGCCCGCGACCTTCACAAGTCCAGAGCTCGTATCCAGTACGACCTCACCACAGGATAGTTCGGTCGAGGCCAAACCTGAACTGCGTCTAATGAGAGCCCGGGCTCGGGCTTTCAGTTCCGCCATATGAAAGGGCTTGGTTAGATAGTCGTCCGCCCCGGCGTCAAATCCGTCAACTTTTTCTGTCCAACTGTCTCTGGCTGTTAAGATCAGCACAGGCATCATACGTTTATCGGCACGCCATTTTTTGAGAACCTCAATACCGTTCATGACCGGCAGCCCTATGTCCAAGACGATCAAGTCATAGGGCTCGACATCTCCTAAGTAATGTCCCTCTTCACCATCATGAGCCATATCAACGGCATATGATTCTTGTCTCAAAGCCTCCGCCACTTGATTGGCCAAACTTTCTTCATCTTCAACGACTAAAATGCGCATTTGAATTCTGCCCCTTGCTTGCCGCAAATCCCAAAAGGGATAGCCTGGCTCTGTCATCATAACAAAGCCAGGCTATCATAAGAATAGTTAAATGTTGTTAGCGAATTCGGCGGATCTGGCGGGATTTCACCCAACCTACTTGACCTTGGAACCGCACACGTGTCCAGGAAACACCGTGACGTCTAACCGTTTTACCTTTGCCAAACAGACGCTTTGAATAGTGAGGGACAAAAGCGACCTTGGCGGCACCCCGTCCGGGGCGGGCCCTCAAAGGAATGAAACCACGGTGCGCACCACTTGTTACAACATAGCGTTTACGCTTCGGCTTCCAGCCATTATCATGCCAACCTGGATTACTCCAGCCATGCCCTGAATGTGCGAAATGTCCCCAAGGATTGATGCCGATACCAAAGTGGAAGTTACCACCCGTTTGAATAACACCGGCGCTAATGTCGCCATTGGTGAAAACTGCGTTAAAAGATGAACCTGCCTGGGCTTCATTCGTTGTTACTGCTGCTGACCCAAAAGCCAAAAGAGTAGCCGTTGTAAGAGCCAAAGCTTGATTTCTGATTACGGTGAAAGTCATGAGTTATCTCCTCTGTTTGGAACATCTGTTGATGTCTGATGAACACAACTTACGACACAGCCACTGAACAAAATCTGAACCCAATATAAACGTTGGCTGAACGAACGTTTTTTGGCTTGAGCAACAATGGGCCCAGTTTAGATGGTCAGATCTCATGGAGTTTAGACGTAGCATTACTGCCTATTTTGGAAGATCAAAGGTTTGTGCTATCTTATAAACACTACAGAAGCGGTCTCGGCGGTTCAGGTTCTGTTCAGCTAGACCTAATATCTTCAAGGGTGGGTGAGAGGCCCTTGTAGCAACCGCTCTTAGCGGGGCATAGAGGATAAGAGGATCGGAACATGTTTCTTCAGAATTCAAAGGATTTAGACAACAACATCAAAACAAAAAAGTCATTTGAGCAGCGATGGCGAAGTTCATTCTGCAAGGCTCTATTGTTTTGGACAGTTAGTGCAGGACTCGGAATCGGCACTTCAGAGGTTTTTGCTCAAGATGGCATTGTCGACAAAGGTGATGCAGTTGTTGCTGGCTTTTCGGGCAGTCAACCACCGGTCGACTACGACTCAATTCCAGAAAACCAAACCGAAATTGATGAAACTTTCATTAACCCTGATGAGGCATCACTAAAAGTCTTTGATGTTAGCGGGCCAGGCTTTTCTTTGGACGCCAGCGTTTATCCAGCCCCAGTCCGGTTCGAAGCACCAGCATCAGAGATCGGCCAGGTTTTTGGTGTTGCGCTAGACGATGCCTCTAATCCCAACATCTACGTTACAGCGACTTCAGCCTATGGTCTGCATATTGTTGGACCAGATAGTGACGGCGATGGTCGTCCGGAACGCCTGTTGTTCGGTCAGGACGATGCGCTGTGGATGGAGGGTCTGTTCGGCGAAACAAATGGCGGGTCACCAGGATCAGTCTGGCGTATTGACGGTATAACGGGTGAAGTCTCTTTGTTTGCTGACATCACCCACAATGGCCTGCCCAACAGTGGGCCAGGTCTTGGCACCATCACTTTCGATGCTAGACACCAGCAATTCTTCGTCTCCGACCTCGACACTGGAGTGATCCATCGTCTTGATATGAATGGTAACGAACTCAGCACCTACGATCACGGTGAAGTCGGACTCGGATTGGCCGGTCTCGCCATCGTTCCACTTGACGAAGCCGATATCACAGATATCACTTCACCTGACTTTTCAGCTGAAGACCCTGACACTTGGGGTTTCGCGGCGCCGGACCGTCGTGTCTGGGCGCTCGTTAAGAGAGGAAAAAGGCTCTTTTATTCAGTTTGGGGGCAAAATCAAATTTGGTCCATTAGGATAAAGAAAAACGGTGATTTTGGAAACGATCCAAGACTTGAACTCGATCTCGAGTTAGGCCCAAAAAACTACCCTGTCAGCGATATCGTTTTTAGTGGTTCCGGCGCTATGGTCATTGCCCAAAGAGGTGCACATCTCCCTTCATATGACTTTGCCAGCTTTGCTAATGGCGCTGAAAACAAAGTCATGCGGTTCTGGCGCGAAAAACCTGACGATCCTATTACACCAGGACGTTGGAAACCAGTAGGTGAAGACTATGCTATTGGTTTCGCTGAACAATTTGACAAAACGAATGGCGGCATTGATTTAGGGTACGGTTACGACAAAAATGGACGGATCGACTACAATCAATGTCGGAAACTGCTTTGGGCTAGTGGTGACGCTCTGCGCGATAACCCTAACTATGTAGATTTCTTATCTAACGGCGGTGAGCTAATTCTAAACGGCCTACAAGCCAGCCCGTTTAACAAACCAAAACCTAAGAACACACCGCCTTATGAGTCAGCCTACGTTGACTACCTGGCCAACCTTTATGATCCCTTTGCACCTGGTTCTATTGGTGACGTAGATATCTTTCGAACTGGCTGCGCTAAGCCAGAAGAACCACCTGAAGAGCCGGAAGAACCGGACTTGGAGATCGAGAAAGAAGCTGAATCCGCACAGTGTGATCCAGGTGGCAAATGCACTTTTACCGTCACAATCCGCAATTTAGGACCGGGCGATTTCGTAGGATCCCTAGTATTTGTTGATACTCCGGCGACCCCGGGTAGCACTTTGATTGATTGGCAGCCGTCTCCTCCGTGGAACTGCTTTGATAATGGCGGAAGCTATCTGTGTGAACATCCTCCGATTGTCATGGCAGCTGTTGATGAAGTCAGTGTTGATCTGACATTCCAAGTTCCTTTCAACATCACTGAAACTGTCTATGAAAACTGTGTGGAAATACAATGGACACCAGAAGAGGACATTCCATCAGAAAACGACGACCCAGTCGACATTGCTGAGTTGCAGCAATTATTGGCTGACGCTGGCTACGACCCAGGGCCTGTTGATGGTACCTTTGGTAACAAAACTAGACTGGCAGTTGAAGAACTCCAAAGAGACCTGGGCTTAAATCCGACGGGTCAACCAACCGCTGATTTGATAGAGGCCCTACGTCAAGACAACCTTGGCGACGAAGACCCAATCGAACCATCAGATGATCCTCTAGGCGACCGCAACCCATCGAACGATCGAGATTGTGCTGAGGTCGATATCCCTGGCGATGATCCACAGCATTACAAAACCATGTCATCTTTCCACACCAAGTACAAATCTTCTTGGCACCTAAAGCAGAACTCAAGAGTTCACTTCCCAAGAGTCTCTCGAGTTCACCTAAAATACAAGTCTGTATGGCATAAACCAAAGACTTCGCGTGTACACAACCCGATCATCTCTGATGGAAACGGACATAAGAAAGCGATCTCAACGCTTCATAAGAAATACAAATCATCTTGGCATCAAAAGCAGAACTCCGTTGTTCACTTCCCTAGAGTTTCCCGCATTCACTTGAAGTACAAGTCAGCCTGGCATAAATCCAAAACTTCCCGTGTGCACAATCCGATCATTTCCGACGGAAATGGCCATAGAAAAATTATCTCTAGGCTTCATAAGAAGTACAAGTCGTCATGGCATGTGAAAGGGAAATCTGTTGCTCATAATCCGACAATTTCTCGCATTCACCTGAAGTACAAGTCGGCTTGGCACAAATCCAAAACATCCCGTGTGCACAATCCCATAATTTCCGATGGTAACAGTCATAGGAAAGTAATCTCTACACTCCACAAGAAGTACAAATCCTCATGGCATAAGTCCAAGACATCTCGTGTGCACAACCCCATAATTTCCAGTGGAAACGGCCATAGGAAAGTAATTTCTAACCTTCACAAGAAGTACAAATCTTCTTGGCACAAGTCCAAGACGTCTCGTGTACACAACCCCATAATTTCCAGTGGGAAC
>CAJQQJ010000120.1 GCA_905480445.1 uncultured Alphaproteobacteria bacterium
AAAATAGGCCTTATACTGAGGTCTCATAGTCATTGTCTATGCCGATTGAATGAGCGTGATTGACGATGTCCGCCCTTCTTTCCTGTGCTGATTTAGCAGGTGAGGTCGCCATCTTAGACTGCCTCCAGCCGAAGCAAGAGATCGTGATTTTTCTGCACGAGATCGCTGAGTGTGGTTTCTCTTAAGGAGGAAAAGAAAGCTTGCTCGGCTTTGACGAGTGCAGAGCGAAGATTGCAGCAGTTATTCAGTATGCAGCTGTTTTCACCACCAGGAAAACACTCAGCAAGCGGGCTCTTTCGTTCCAGCTCTTGCACCAAGTCCCCGATGTTTACTTCATCGCTGTTCATATTGAGCGCGAGCCCACCGGCACGGCCGCGTGTAGATTTGATAATGCCAATCTTTGAAAGGGTTTGCGCGACTTTCATCAGATGGTTTTTAGAAATGTCGTAGCGAACGGCAATCTCATTGATCGTCACCAGTTTGTCTGGATTGGCGGCCAGGAACATCAAAACCCTTAAGGCATAATCTGTATGGACAGTGAGTCTCATTTTATCTCTCAAGTATATTTGTGGTATTTTATATATTGCATTTATTGTCTGTGTCAAATAATAAAGGTATATATAATACCACAAATGGAGATCGTAATGAACAACATGACCAGTTTTGATCAAGAAGACCGGATTGAATTCCAAAGCCTGTTGCCGGAAAGTAAGGCAGTAAAGCTCCCTACAAAGGCGGCAGTCGTGGAGGACGCCAAAATAGCTTTAGTGGCATTGAAACTCTACATTTTGAATTTCGTAGGAATTTTGACCGTCTTCGTTGTTACATTTATGTCGAGTTCTGAGGCCATTTTTATGGTGGTGATTAGCAGTCTCTATGGACTGATGTATTTCGGTTTACCGCTGGTGGTTTCGCGCTATTTCCACAGGAATGAGGTCCGAAACATACCGATGAAAGATTTCATGAACGGTAGGTTCGAAATTCATACCGGCGTTGTTTCAGGCAAGGAAGCACTGACCCAACTCTGTCTTGTACCCGCAGCTCTCCTCATTGCTACAATCGCTATCTGCACGGCCGTTCAGTTGGCAAGGTAGCCACAGAATTTTGGGCAAGTGAAATGGGTTGCCAGAAGAGAACGGGCTGATCTAGTCTGCAGACTTTATGATTTTGCTTGAAAGAAAGAGTCACCATGAAAGCCCACATTGTTTTGGCTCACCCTGAGAGCCAGTCCTTTTACGGCAAGCTGGCCTCTATTTCACGATCGCGCTTAGAGGCGGCTGGCTACGATGTCACTTTGTCAGATCTTTATGCTGACGGCTTTGATCCTTGTGAAGCTGCCAGGCATTATAGCGAACGGTCAGCCGACCAAGTCTTTCATGCCCAAACAGAACAGCGCTTTAATGCTGGTAAAAACACCACACCGGCGGATGTCGCGGCAGAAGCGGATAGATTGTTAGCGGCAGACTTACTCGTTGTACATTTTCCGCTTTGGTGTTCTAGAGCCGGTTATTCTTCACGGTATCGACAGCGTGGCCTCTATTGAGGCGCACGAAGACGGCCTTAGCGATTTGGATCGTTACGAGAACTTGTGGACTGAGACAGTAGTGAACACAGACAGACGGACGGTAATTCCATTCAATGCTGACAGTGATTTCGATGACAGCAAGCGGTTGAAGCCTGACGCGCCTGTTTATTCACCTTTCATTTCTCACGAGAAGACTAAGCTCTGGGAATGATATTGCCCTCAATACAGCTTTACAGCATTGAGTCAGATAGGAAGATCAAAAATGAAGATTCTAGCGTTTTCGGACTTGCACGGAGACAGGCAAGCTGCCCGACTGATTGTTGAAGCGGGCGAGAGTGCTGACGTCGTTATAGGCGCTGGTGATTTCGCAACCCGTGGGGAAGGAGCGCTGGATACGCTCGAAATCTTAAGAGACTGCGCAAAGCCAGTTGTTTTGGTGCACGGCAATCATGACGTTCCCAGCGAGATCGCTCTCTACTGTCAGGACTGGGAGCAAGGACATTATCTGCACGGGAGCAGTGTCAGCATCGAAGGGCAGCCATTCTTTGGATTGGGTGGCGAAATACCTTTGCGTGGTTCCAATTTTTGGAATGTTACTGAGACAGAGTCCAAAGCCGCTGAGCTTCTGGAGAATTGCCCCCAGAACGCTATCTTGATTACTCATACACCGCCCTTGGGCGTCGCCGATCTTCAAAAGAACGGCGAGCACGAAGGCAGTGCCGCCATTCGCGCGGCTATTACCAATCACGAACCTAAGTTACTTCTTTGTGGGCACATCCATAATGCTTGGGGAATGCAGGGGAGGGTCGGCGCAACGGGTATCCACAATCTCGGACCAACGATTAACTGGTTTGATATGTAGGACACTCACATGACGTTTTGAGGGTTCGCGAACAAGTTTAGAAAGAAAGCACAAATGCCCTCGATCCCATGGCGACACCTAGCAAAAGCAAAGAAAAGCCCCAAGCTATTGCCGCTTTGCCTGTCCAACGCTTGATAAGGTTTGGTTTGCCTGACATGTCCGTAGAATCGTAAAATTTTTTATACTGCCCGTAGCCCTTCTCCTTCCAAAAAGGTGACGTTGGAATTTTGGAAAAATTGGAAAGTATAAAGACTGCAAACGCAATAAAGAGGTGAATATGGGCAACCGCCAAAAGAAGTACGAAGGGCGCCACCCAGGGATCATTTATCAGATCGTTGATTGATGTGTTCACCCCAAGGCTTGTTCCAGGTCAGCTTTCAGATCTTCTATATCTTCAATGCCGACTGACAGTCTCACCAAACCATCATCGATGCCGAGGCTGGCGCGGATTTCGGCTGGGATGGAGGCGTGAGTCATGATGGCTGGGTGTTCAACCAAGCTTTCAACACCGCCGAGACTTTCGGCCAGTGCGAAGATTTGACAACGTTCTAGGAACTTGCGCGCGGGATCTAGGCCACCTTTGAGGACTGCTGTTACCATGCCACCGTAACCATGCATCTGTTTGCTGGCGACGTCGTGGTTGGGGTGAGATTTCAAGCCGGGATAGTAGACTTTTTCGATTTTTGGGTGCGCTTCAAGCCAGTTGGCGATCTCTACCGCTGACTCACAATGGGCCTTCATGCGGATTGGCAGAGTTTTCAAGGCACGCAGCACAAGGAATGAGTCAAATGGCCCAAGGATGGAGCCAACGGCGTTGGCCAGATAGGCAAGCTGCTGAGCCAAATCATCTCTCTTCGTGACCACGATACCGGCGACTACATCCGAGTGGCCGTTTAGGTACTTTGTCATGGAGTGCATGACCATATCGACACCAAAGTCGAGTGGGCGCTGGACGTATGGGCTGCAGAATGTGTTGTCACAAACGGAGAGCAACTTGTGCTTCTTGGCGATGTTGGCCACGGCCTCAATATCGATGATTTTCAGCAAAGGATTGGTCGGTGTTTCGATCCAGATCATCTTGGTGTTTGGCTTGATGGCCGCTTCGACCGCCGCCAAATCGCTGAAATCAACGAAAGAAAATTCAAGGTTAGAGGAACGTGTGCGGACATTCTCGAACAGACGATAAGAGCCGCCGTAGAGATCGTCAGCTGCAATGATGTGTGAACCGCTGTCCAGCATCTCGAGAATTGTGCCCGTCGTCGCTAGGCCTGAACCAAAGGCGAAGCCACGTGTACCGTTTTCCAGGCTGGCGACACAGTCTTCCAATGCGCGGCGCGTAGGGTTGCTGGTACGGCTGTATTCATAGCCCTTGTGGACGCCAGGGCTTTCCTGGACGTAGGTCGAGGTCGCGTAGATCGGTGTCATGATCGCACCGGTTGTCGGGTCTGGCTGTTGACCAGCATGAATGGCGCGCGTGGCGAAGCCTAAACGGTTGGATTTCATCTCGTTGGTTTCCTTTATCTGATCGCCTGTCTTTGTCCGAAAACTAGTTTGCACACTTTCGGTAACAGACTTGGCCGCCTAGCGGTTGGATAGTTGTAAGTGATTAAGCAGATCGATCTTGGTCACCAGACCTTCGAACTTGCCGTTGTGAGTGATGAGCGCGGTCATGCCGCCCTTGAATACTTGTATCAAGCGCTCAATGGGTTCACCGGCGTCGATGGTGATCGGATCAGTTGTCATGATATCGGAAATATTACCTTCGAAGGAACCTTTGTTCTTGAAAACCTGAATCAAAAGATCTTCTTCGTCGACGAGGCCAACAACCTTCTCCCCGTCCATCACAGGCAACTGTGAAATGTCATAGAGCTTCATCTTGCCGTAAGCGGCGGAGAGGCTTTCAGTTTCAGGCACAGTGACGATCTGCTGTTCTGCATATTTACGCGTGACGAGGTCTCTAAGATCACCTTGTTTAGGCCGTTCAATGTGGCCGTTGTCCAACATCCAAAAGTCATTGTACATTTTGGAGAGGTACTTGTTGCCGCTATCACAAACAAAAGTCACAACGTTCTTTTCTTCAGTTTGCTCCCGGCAATATTGCAGTGCCGCCGCAATCAGAGTGCCGGACGAAGATCCAGCCAAAATACCTTCTTTCAGCAGCAATTCCCGCGCAGTCTCGAAGGCTAATTTGTCTGGGATCGTGTAGGCATGTTTGACGCGTGTGAAATCCGAGATCGGCGGTAAGAAGTCTTCGCCAATGCCCTCGACCTGCCAAGAACCAACTTCGTTAGAGACCTGGCCTGTTTTGATATAGTGGGTCAGAATGGAGCCCGCAGGATCAGCCAAAACCATGTCTGCATCAGGGGAGGCCGTCTTGAAATAGTTCGCCAGTCCGGTTATCGTTCCGGCTGAACCCACGCCACAAACCATGGCGTCAACGCTGAGGCCTAAGCCGTCAAGCTGTGCCGTGATTTCTGGGCCAGTCGTTGTTTCGTGCGCGAAAGGGTTGGCGGGATTGCCGAATTGGTTGACGTAAAAATAGCCGTTTTCTTCAGCGAGACGCTCTGCCATATCTTGGTAATATTCAGGATGACCCTTACCAACGTCAGAGCGCGTTAACAACACGGTGGCACCCAATGCACGAAGGTGAAAGATCTTTTCTTGAGCCATCTTGTCTGGCAACACAATGATCAGCTTGTAGCCCTTTTGAGCAGCGGTCAGCGCAAGGCCCAGGCCTGTGTTACCAGCGGTCGCTTCAATGATGGTTCCACCGGGTTTGAGCGCGCCAGATTTCTCTGCGGCCTCAATCATGGTTTTACCGATGCGGTCCTTGATTGATCCGCCTGGATTTTGGTTTTCCAGTTTTAGGAACAAGCGGCACTTGCCTGTGTCTAGGTTAGTGACTTCATGCATCGGCGTATTGCCGATAGCATCCATAACGGTGTGGAATACGGGTGCGGTCATGTTTGTTCTATCGGCCTACTAATGATCAAAGCTCAAGGTTTGTACCTGAAAAGGATTCCGCTCTCAAACAGAAAGAGTCGGGCTGATCCAATCTCTATTCTGTTTTGGCAGCTCTGCGTCTAGCCAGTTCTCGATACAGGGCCTCTCTGGAAACACCTAGTTCTTCGGCCAGATTTTGCAACTGCCCCTTCGGTGGAAGGCCGCTTCTGAAGTCTGACCAAGCATCTAGCCGGTCAGAAACTGTCCGCAACGTTCGAATTTCTGCGCGGTAGCGAGCGGTTTGAACAACGGAGGATAAGTGCTTCAACCAGGCGAGGTTTACGGCAGGGTCTTTGCCTAAAATTGAGAGGAAGTTGCGTTTTGTGATGGATTTAAGAACTGTTGGTTGCGTGGCGACGGCGTCGCAATGATAGCTATCGCTATGTGCAGAAGCTTCTGCGAGAACTTGATTAGGCTCAGCCCGTTGCAAGATCAGTTTGATCCCCGTTTGAGAATGGCGAATAAGATCGATAGTGCCGTCAACGACGAAATGCATCGACGTAACCGCATCATTGGCACGGAAAAGAACGTCATCCTTTTTTAGGTGATGGGTTTTGCCGTTTTCGAAAATGGGCTGGATAAGACATGACATGATAGAAATCATATGGCGGCAAGGAATGTTCTGTCAATCTAGCAAGCCTTACACTCGAAAAGGCCACCCAATGAAATCCACTTATGCTTTTGCGATAGCCGTTGTCACAGTTCTCTTCTCTTTTAGTGTCTCTGCTCAACACAAACACGGCGATATGGAAAAGGCGGGCCAACCCTACGCGGGTCTTGAAAGCCGAAGCATCAAAAGCCTGTCAGACAGTGATATAGCTGACCTTCAACAAGGTAAGGGTTGGGGATTGGCTCTGCCAGCGGAACTCAACGGTTGGCCTGGCCCTGTACATTTACTGGAGCTTAGCGAACAGCTTGAATTAACAACTGAACAGACCAGCCAGATCGATGCGATCTACAACAAGATGAAGGTTTCTGCCATCGAAGCCGGAGCGAACTTTATCGCTGCTGAAGAGGCACTCAGCCAAGCCTTTGAATCTGGACATCTCAACGAAAAGCAGTTGTCAGACCTCGTTGAAAGTGCCGCTGCTGCTAGAGCGGAACTTCGGAATATTCACTTGGCGGCGCACTTAGCTACCCCAGCTGTTTTGACAAGGGAGCAAATGCAAAGATACAGCCAACTGCGTGGCTATACCTCCGATCCTTGCGCTTCAGTGCCAGAAGGCCATGATCCCGATATGTGGCGTAAGCACAATGGTTGCGGCTAGAATCTAGCCCTTCGCCATGATGCTAGCGTGCTTTTGCATGTCGATGTTATTGCCGGAAATGATGAAGGCTGTCGCTTTGTTCTTGAGATCCAGCTTCTTGGCAAGAACTGCAGCGATGCCAACGGAGGACCCACCCTCTGCGACGACTCTCTCTTCGAAGTAGAGATGGCGGAGACCGGCCTCAATTTCTTCCTCTGAAACGCGGTAGGTCTCATCGACATATTTTTGCACGGCTTTGAATGTGTATTCGTTATCCAGACCAATGCCACCGCCCAAGGAGTCAGCAAGAGTAGGAAGCTCTTCGACCTCGATTGGTTTGCCAGCTTCCAGGCTTTCGATCATGACGGCGCCGCGTTCCATAGAAACACCAATGGTGCGAATGGAAGGTTTGATGGCTTTCAGCGCCATAGAGATGCCTCCGAGTAACCCTGCGCCAGATAAGGGCACAACAACCTGTTCGATTTCTGGCATGTCTTCAATAAGCTCGAGGCCAATGGTACCCTGGCCACACATGACGAAAGGGTCATCGAAAGGGTGGACCATGATCAGGCCTTCGTTGCGGACCAGTTCGTTAGCGAGAATTTCGGCCTCATCCTGGGTCTTGCCGTGAATTTTGATTTCTGCACCTAGGCGAGCGATGGCTTGCTTTTTGTTTTCGGGCACCAGGGTCGACATGCAAATGACCGCGCGAACACCATGCATTTTAGCGGCATAAGCAACCGCTCGGCCGTGGTTGCCAGTCGATACAGTAACCACACCACGGGCACGCTCTGCCTCTGACATGGACGCCAGCTTGTTCGCAGCACCTCTGATTTTGAAAGCGCCTATGGGTTGCTGCATTTCCAGCTTCAGCCTGATATCCGCTCCGGCCAGTTCGCTCAAACTAGGTGAGGGCACCAGTTGAGTGTGAATGGCGGTGCCACGAATGCGTTCTCTTGCTTGATAGATATCGGGTAGACCAAGATTTTCGAGCGACATAAACTTCCCTTTGCTTGACTCCTTTGGCCTTATACACAAATGATAGGTCAAGTACAGAATCGAGCACGTAAGGAAGAAATCATGGGATCCATGTCGGGTATTGAGAAGTTAAGGGCGGAAGCCAAGAAAATCAGG
>CAJQQJ010000121.1 GCA_905480445.1 uncultured Alphaproteobacteria bacterium
GACAGCTGATGCAATGGCTGTTTTGGCTGATTTCATGTCACCCGCCATCATCAAGGCTCGTGCTAATCCAGCCTGAGCCACGGCAAATCTTGGATCAGCCTTTGCCGCCCGAGTGAAGGCTTCAACAGCGCCGTAAGTGGCACCGAGCAGGTGATCAACGCCTTCTCGGTAAGCAATTGCAGCTTCTTCAGACGAGCAGGTTAGCTTGTTTCCGTATCGATCTTCGAACGCCATCTGATTGCTTCGCTTTTATCGTTGATAAGGGTCACTCGCCGCCGCCACAACTTTGCCAATGCAATCACCAAAGCCGATGCGGTAACCATCACCTAGAGCGTTCCCGCACAGAGTTAAGGTATCGCCGTCTTCGATAAAGGTTCGGCTTACGCCATTCCCAAGGTCAATGGGTTCTTTGCCGCCCCAGCTGAGTTCCAGGAGCGAGCCGCGTTCTTCTTTGCCTGACCCAGATATCGTACCAGTGCCAAGCAAGTCGCCGACGGACATGGGGCAGCCGGAGGTCGTGTGGTGCGCTAGTTGTTGGGCAGAGGAATAATAAAGCTGGTCCATGTTGGTTGCCGATAACTTCGTTGCTTCCGCACCCTCTGGCTTCAATTCAACGCCCAAGACAATGTTGTAAAGCAGGGGTCTTGGCTCTACTAAATGCGGCAGCAAGTTCTTTTCTCTCTCAGGGGTGGGTGTTCTGAATGGCTCTAAGGCAGCCTTCGTGATGATCCAAGGACTTATGGTCGTTGCTGTGGCTTTGGCCTGGAATGGGCCGAGTGGGTGATATTCCCAGGCTTGGATGTCTCTCGCCGACCAATCATTAAGCAGGACATAGCCAAAGATGTTGTTGTCGGCTTCTGCCACAGTTATTGGCCCTGTCGACGCAGTGCCGACAATGGCACCGACTTCCAACTCAATATCAAATCTGCGGCTTGGTGCAAAGATTGGTGTGTCGAACTCTGGGCTCTTCAGTTGTCCCCAAGGGCGCTGAATATCCGTGCCAGAAACAACCACCGAAGAAGCTCGACCGTTGTAGCCAATAGGAATATGTAACCAATTGGGTGGCAATGGATTTTCTGGTCCTCTCAGCAAGGTCCCGACGTTCGTGGCATGGTTTTTTCCAGAATAGAAGTCGGTATATTCCGCCACTTTGATTGGCATGTGCAGTTGAGCGCTGGCGGCATTGATGAGCACACGGTTACGCAGCTCTTTGTTACCAGACAAGCTGGTTTCGCCTCCTTCGATAAGCAGCTCTATCAAGCGCATCCTGAAGGCAGACCAGAGGCTGGAACCCGCCTCCATCAAAGGATTCCATATTGCTTGGTCGAAAAGTGACTTCGAAGCCAGCCTAACTAATCCTGCTTCTTCCAAAGCCCTGACGTCGAGGATCTGATCACCAATCGCAACACCGCAACGAGGATCGAGATCCTCTGTTGAGAAGACGCCGTATGGTAGGTTGTTTAAGGGGAAGGGATTGGCGGCATAATTCGCATTTTCAATCCAAGACCTAATCAGTCGGCTCATTGGTTTCTTTCTTTTTCCTGAGTGACAAGTGGTTTATTTTTTACCCGGCGTGCCGTCGAACTTCTTCTCGATGGAAGACCAGCAATCGATGTAGTCGTCTTGCATAGGCGCTACCTTAGCAGCAAACTCCGTCAAGTGCTGAGGGAAGCGCGTCTCAAACATGAAGGACATGGTGTTCTCCAGCTTTGCTGGTTTGAGTTCTGCATTAGACGCACCTTCGAAGGCGTCACGGTCAGGACCATGTGGCAGCATCATGTTGTGCAGGCTCATGCCGCCGGGAATGAAGCCTTCTGGTTTAGCGTCATAGATACCGTAGATATTGCCCATCAGCTCCGACATGATGTTCTTGTGATACCAAGGTGGACGGAAAGTGTTTTCAGCAACGGACCAACGTTCCCGGAACAAAACAAAATCGATATTGGCCGTTCCCGCAACGCCCGACGGTGCAGTCAGAACAGTAAAGATTGAGGGGTCTGGGTGATCAAAGAGGATTGATCCAACAGGGCAGAATGTCCTTAGGTCATACTTGAGAGGCGCGTAATTCCCGTGCCAGGCAACCACGTCCAGTGGACTTTGCGCGATTTCAGTTTCATGGAATTGCCCACACCATTTAAGGGTTACTCTGCTCGGGACTTCTCTGTCTTCAAAAGCCGCCACTGGCGCCTTAAAGTCGCGAGGGTTGGCGAGGCAGTTAGCACCGATCGGGCCGCGGTCGGGCAGGTGGAATTTCTGGCCGTAGTTCTCGCAAACAAATCCGCGCGCTGGTCCTTCAATCAGTTCCACTCGGAAAACTAAGCCTCGAGGGATAATAGCTATTTCCTTGGGCTCTAAGTCGATGACACCAAGCTCAGTGCAGAACCGGAGCTTACCTTCTTGAGGGACAATCAAAAGTTCTGAGTCTGCGGAATAGAAGTACTCATCGACCATTGATTGCGTCACAAGATAGATTTGACTGGCCATGCCAATCTGGGTGTTAACATCCCCAGCAGTGGTCATGGTCCTCATACCGGTGAGGAAATTGAGTTTCTCGTCGGAATGGGGAACTGGGCTCCAACGATATTGACCC
The DNA here is from genome assembly GCA_905480445.1 of uncultured Alphaproteobacteria bacterium. GTDB lineage: Bacteria > Pseudomonadota > Alphaproteobacteria > UBA7985 > CAJQQZ01 > CAJQQZ01. The sequence goes on from CAJQQJ010000121.1 coordinate 2,591, forward strand.
AAGCTCGTCAGGTCATCATCGATATGCGGCGCAGACTTCCAATAGGGCAGCTGTGTCTTTTGATACCGCCCTGAATGTTTGACAGAGGGTCGGATACGGTAGCACCAAGTGCGTTCATTCTCTGCTGTTGGTGCGGTGAAGGCCGTGCCTGATAGCTGCTCTGCGTAGAGACCGTAATTGCAACGTTGCGGGGAATTCATCCCCTGTGGCAGAGCATCAGGAAGTGCTTCGGTTTCAAACGAGTTGCCGAAACCTGGCATGTATTGCAGCTCTGTTTGACTCATCTTGTGTTCTCCCTTGCTTGGCTCAATTGTGACAATCAAAGGTGTAACTATCAAGCCGCAAATCGTTGCTAGCTTAAGAAACCAAAACCAGGCAGCCTATTTGTTGTCGCGTACGAAGTCATAGAGCGTGCCAGGCCACGTTGGTGCTGCCTCCGTTGCGGGCCAGGCTTGGCGGTAAAGCGAAGGTTTTTTCCCAAAACATTTTTGAAAAGTGAGTGAAAAATAGGACAGGGAATTGAAACCGCTAGCAACAGCCACTTCACGGATCGACATAGAGGTTGAGGTTAACAAAACGCGTGCGTGTTGCAATCTGGCTAGCTGGCCGAACTGAACGATTGAACAGCCTGTATCGCGTTTGAAAATTCGCTCTAGCTGTCTTTGTGAAACCGCTAACTGTTGGCAAATTTCAGGCACAGACAAGGGTTCCTCTATGTGCTGTTCAATGAGCGATATGGCCGCCCGCACCTGAGGGTGAGTACTTTGGTTTTGGGTGTTTGGCAAAGAGCGTTGTGGGGCTTCAGCAGGTCGCCGCATAGAGTAGAGCATTTGATTGCCAACTTCCGACGCCAAATTTTGCCCATGGTCCTCTTCGATCATTGAAAGCATGAAATCTATGCAGGTTGTACTGCCAGCTACAGTGTGAAGTTTCTTCTCTGACGTGAAAAGTTGTTCACAAACATCGATATCGGGGAAGGCCTCGGCTAAGCCCGGTTTCCATGACCAATGGGTTGTTGCTTGCTTACCGGTTAGCAAACCTGCCTTTGCCAAGGTATGCACAGCCATCTCTATGGCGACTATGTTTTTCCCGAGCCTTGCTTGAAGTCGAAGCCAGTTGATACAGGCTGTGTTTTCATAGTGCTCTGCACCCCAACTGCCAGTCACCATGATGGTGTCAGGGTTGCTAAGTGCCGGTGAAGTAATCGCCTCACAATCGATGGAAAGCCCATTACTGGCTACGACATTGCCAGCCTGTGATGATCTGAAATCCCAACTGTATAAAGGATGGCTCGAAAGGTAGTTGGCAATACGCAAGGGTTCAATGCTGCCGGTAACAGTGAGCATATTGAACCTGGGTATCAGGAACAGGCTTAGATGTTTGGGCTCTGTTGCCAAGAGGCGTTAATCCAATCCGATGGCTTGTCTGCTTTTGCAAGTTTTGCACAGACCACAGGCTTTTGTTAAGCCGTTTTCTTCTATGGGTCGTCGGCATCCCCAACTGAAGGCTACTATTTCTTCTGGCATGAGTCTTCTTTGCTCGGCTTTTGGAATCAATTCCCTCTCCAGATAGCGCGGTGGATCAAAGGGAAAGGACCCTGCTTTAGCACAGTTTAAAACATTCGCCCAAAGCATAGGCCAACCATGACCCTCATCTAGACAATGGCCAATTTGCCAAAAGTCGACCGTCTCATTGGTTCGTTGGCTATAGGATTGCGCGGCCAATCCGGCCTCAAAACCAACAGCCGCTAGATCCATGCCGAAGTGAGAGAGATTTGTCCGGTCGATTGTTGAGCTGTTGTAATGAAAGTCGCGGCAATGGATTTTGAGCCAGTCAACGACTTTGTTGCAGGCCTCTGTCTCAATCTGGTGACGGTTTTCGCCATTAATCAGTTCAACGTGATGAGCAAGGATCTTGCGCTTCGTGTTGGCGAGCGCGTCCCAGAGGATAAAGATAGAGTCCAAGCCGCCGCTCAGCATGATCAAATTGCATTGCTCTTCTTCGGGTTTGTCGGTCCAAGTAAGTGATGAGGTCTTTTTAGTTTTTCTGAGAACTAACCTTTGGCTGCGAAAGGTTCCGTTCTTCAAGTCAGAAATCAGCAAGTTGAGTTTGTTGAAGTGGTCTACGAGGCAAGGATTCTTGAGCGCCGCTTTCTTCAGTGGGCCACTGATGATTTGGCATTCCTGAAGAAACTCAGAACTCTGTTCCTTCAGCGATAGACATTCCAGTGAGGAGAGTTTGAGCTTGTAATTCCAACCACTTTTTTCAAACCCAAAACCGAGGTTTGCCGAAAGTTCAGAATTAACGGAGAACAGATCTTCAAGAACGATTTGGCTGTTGCAGTTCGATGAATTTTCAATGGTTGTTAGCAAATTTTCAATTGATTGATCGTTGAAAGACGAACGAACAAAAAACAGGTTCTGAAACTTCTTTGCGTCTTCCAACAGCTTTTCTGGACCGCCGCAAAGAAAACGTAAGTTAGTACGATATCGATTGGGGAAAAGTGAATTGCAGTAGTCTGATTTGTCACAATCAATAGCAGTGATGCTTGCTTTTACGTCTGCGGGAAGATCAGTGGCGCAATGGATTTGGTTTTGACCAAATAGCAAGATAGAGGTTTCTTCTTTATCCAAAGAAAGCCCGCCGAGGTGAGAACTGGGTTTTGTGGATCGGTTTTCTTTTAAGGCGTTAGCAAGCCAGGTGGCAAAAGTTTCCTTGGGCACTAAGGCCGGTGGTTCTTTGTAATGGGTCGTGACAACAGGGACTGCACGTGAGGCCATGGATAGTACACCGCTTCTGATTGGGAAAGCGGAAATTTATCTATTTAATACCAAAATGTCAATAAAATACCTATATGGTATTTATCGTTCATGCCTGTTCGTTAGCCTTGTCCATGTTAACTTTGCTCTGACTCCGATATCCATGAAGGGGCGGGGAGGGAAAGCGTTGGGTGTTCCAAGGCTGTGCATGTCATCAATTAAAGGATTGTCGATCCCGCAAGCCATGTCAGCGGCCAGCATGCCGGCCGCTGTGCCTTTGGTGACACCGACCGCGTTTTGGCAGACTGCTGTCCAAATGTTTGGTGCTGCTTGTCCAAAGCCGGGAGACCCATTGCGGGCCATGCCAACGAAGCCGCTCCACGTGTGTTCCATCTCGACATTCGGTAACATCGGAAAGCGGTCATCGAACAGGCGCTTGTGGCGTTTGGCTAGCGCGAGCCTTTGTGCTTCAGTTACTTTTTGACCAGGGCAATAGTCTATCCCTTCGCGGATCAAGATACGGCGGTCATTGGTGTAGCGCATGGTGATTGAAACAAAGGCATTGGCCGGTGTCACGCCCCAGGGTCTCTCAACGGCGTATGCTGCTTGCTCTTCCTTTGTGAGCGGTCGTGACAGGCTTGCGTGTGCGACCATGGGCATGATCTTACTTTGGTAGTAGCCGAACTGTGCTGCGTAGGTGTTAACTGCCAAGATCATCCGCGGCGCTCTAACAGAGCCATTGGGCGTATTGGCTAGAACGCCGTTTTCTTGCTCGATAGAAGTGACTGGCGAATGCTCAAAGAGCCTCGCATTCGAAGGCAAAG
>CAJQQJ010000122.1 GCA_905480445.1 uncultured Alphaproteobacteria bacterium
CAAGCGCATGAAGTGCTGGATGATCAAGATCGCTGGTGGTCACAAAAAGTTCGGGTTGGCTGACGAAAGGTTTCTGCATGACAAAAGTTACCAAATATTCCAGCCTATGGGAATCCTCTAGTTATGCTGAGGTCTCATTAACATAGTCGGCGGGTTCTCCCGAACACCTGCGGCTGACTTCATGGTCGGCGGAGCAGTGAACGCCGCACTCGCCAATTTCACAAAAGCGCTAGGTGAAAAAGGTTTGAATGACGACGTCAACGTTACTTGGATCCATCCCGGGTTGACCGTCACTGAAAGATTGGAGACAATCTTTGCCGACCGAGCGGAACAGCAAGGCAAGACAGCCGAACAAGTCGAAAAGGAGGCCGTTGCCGCAGAAGGCATCCGCCGTCTGGGTAGACCTGAAGACGTCGCAGAATTGGCCGCTTATCTTTGCTCCCCACCTGCGCGCCATATTCACAGCACCGGTATTGTGATCGATGGTGGTGGTGCCAAAGGTTACTATTAGAACCTAAGCGCCGGATCAACGCGGATGAAAAAGAACAAGTTCATTGATAAAAGCGATATTGCCAACCTTATCAGCAACGGCGACACTGTCGGGTTGATCGGCGGTGGTGGTGGCTTGGTCGAAGCTACTCTGCTTCACGAAGAAGTAGAGAAGAAGTTTCTAGCGACTGGTGCGCCTAACAATCTTACTGTGATTCACGCTCTCGGTATTGGTGACCGCGACAAACGAGGCGTCAATCGTTTCGCCCACGAAGGTATGGCAAAAAAGGTCATCGGCGGTCATTGGGTTTGGTCCCCGAGAATGCAGGAACTCGCACGCGAGAACAAAATCGAAGCCTATGTCTTGCCTGGCGGCGTTGCTATGCAGTTGATGCGCGAGATAGCTGCCAAACGTCCCGGCCTTATCAGCCATGTTGGCCTTGGAACTTTTGTTGATCCACGCCAACAAGGCGGAAGAATGAATGAAGCCGCCAAAGATGAGCTGGTGAAGCTAATCGAAATCGACGGACAAACTTACCTCCGCTACCTGCCATTCCCTCTACATGTGGCATTGCTAAAAGGCTCCTTTGCTGATGAAGATGGCAACATCAGTTTGGATGAAGAACCGGCCAATGTTGATATCTATGCAATGGCTGCTGCTGCCCACAACAGCGGCGGTAAGGTAATCTTCCAGGTCAGGAAGAAAGTAAAGAATGGCGAGCTTTCCGCCCGTTCTGTTCGCGTTCCATCTGCAATTGTTGACGCCATTGTCGTCGATGAGGACCAACGTCAAGGTTACGATCTTGTCTATGACCCAACGATATCGGGTGAAAAGATAGCGCCCCTTCAAGCGCCCGAATTTCCGCCCTTTTCTGTTCGTCAGATCATAGCGAGGCGCGCGCACCAGGAGCTTTATGACGGCGCAGTCACTAACTACGGCTTTGGCATTCCGGATGAAATCGCCTCCATCGTTGCCGCAAGAGAAGAACAAAATCTTTACTACCAAACGATCGAACATGGGACTTACGGCGGTAGCTTGTTAACCGGCACTTTGTTTGGCTATGCGCAAAATCCGAGCTGCATGATCGACGGTCCTTCCCAATTCGACTTCTATTCCGGTGGAGGTTTAGACATCGCCTTTTTAGGCTTTGGGGAAATCGATAAAGAAGGCAATGTTAACGTCTCTAAACTTGGCGGTATCACCGTCGGGCCTGGTGGGTTTATCGACATCGCCCAAAATGCCCGTAAAGTAGTCTTTGTCGGTACGTTTGATGCAAAGGGCGCGAAGCTAAAAACAGGCGATGGAAACTTGAAGATTGAGCAGCACGGCGCCATCAGAAAGATGGTTGATCGCGTTGAGCAAATCACGTTTTCCGGCAAGCAAGCCATCGCACAAAGGCATCAAACCATCTACGTGACTGAGCGCTGTGTTTTCGAACTGAAGCCAGACGGCCTGCACCTCATAGAAATTGCGCCCGGCGTTGATTTACAAAAAGACATATTAGAGCAGATGGACTTTGAGCCTATCGTTGCTCCGGATCTTCCTATTAGCAACAGCACATTTTACTTGGAGAATTATCTATGACCGTCCGCCTTGGCATTGTAGGAGGTGGCGTTATTGGCCATCGTCATGCACGCTCTATGAAGGAGGTTGCAGATGCCAAACTGATTGCTGTTGCTGATCCTGCGCCAAGCGGTGAAGAACTGGCAAGCGAGATGTCCGTACCGCTGTACAAGAGTGCAGCAGAAATGTTTACGGCAGAAAAACTGGACGGTGTCGTTGTATCGACACCAACTGAGTATCATTCCCCGCCAACAATGGAAGCCCTAAACGCTGGCGTGCATGTGCTTGTCGAAAAGCCGATCATGCCAACTCTCGAACAAGCGGAAACCACGGTCGCCAAGTCGGAAGAAAAAGGTCTTCACGTTTTGGTGGGGCATCACAGGCGATACTATCCTTTGGTTCTAAAAGCTCGTGAGATTGTACAGGCAGGCGAATTAGGTGATCTCGTCGCTGTTTCTGGTGTTTGGAGCGCCCGAAAGAATAAGACCTACTACGACCAAGACTGGCGAAAGAAATGGGAAGCAGGGCCGGTTCTCACGAACCTAATTCATGAGATGGACTATTTGCGCTTTATCTGTGGTGAACTTGAATCTCTCTCTGCTGAAATCTCTCACAAAGTGTGGGACTTTGAGAAAGAAGACGCCGCTGCCATGGTGTTGAAATTTACGAACGGTGCAATTGGAACCTTCGTTGTTTCCGATCAAGCGACATCACCTTGGGCATGGGAGTTTGCGACAGGCGAAACGCCAGCATTTCCCAAAACTGGACAGAACTGTATTCGATTCATCGGCACGAAAGCCGCACTGGATTTTCCCAATCTCACCCTTTGGCATCATGACGGTCAAACACCGGACTGGAATCACGCGATGAAATCAGAGGAGATGCAGCATGATATGATCAACGCTTATTCTGATCAGATCGCGCACTTTTGTGCTGTCATTCAAGGAAAAGAAGAACCGCGTATTACAGCACGTGACGCGACAGCAACCTTGCGTGCAACATTGGCCGTATTCGAAGCGGCAAAAACTGGCCAACGAGTCATGCTATGAGCGAAGAAGGTTCTCTCCTCTCTGAAAAAAGAGATGGTGTTCTCTTCCTAACGATAAACCGGCCTTCGGTTCTTAATGCCCTTGATCCTGCAACGCATTTAAAACTGCATGAAACATTCAACGACTTTGCTAAAGACTCCTCACTGAGGCTTACCGTCATCAGGGGCGCAGGCGAGAAAGCTTTTTGTGTCGGCTCCGATCTGAAAGTCAGAACTGAAATGGGTGGAGACGACATGCCGCCAACTGGTTTTGGAGGCCTCGCTGAACGCTTCAATTTAAATAAGCCCGTCATAGCTGCCGTTAACGGGCATGCGATTGGCGGTGGGCTAGAAATGGTGTTAGCTTGCGACATGGCAATTGCAGTATCGACCGCTAAAATCGGCTTGCCTGAAGCAAAAATTGGCCTGGCTGCAGCAGGCGGCTTACACCGTCTCGCGCGGCAATTACCGATGAAGCTGGCAATGGAAGTAGCTTTGACCGGGCAGCTGTTCACGGCCGAAAAAGCGCAATCATTGGGGCTAATAAACTCAGTCGTCGAACCAGAAGACTTCGACAAAGCAGTAAGCGAACTGGTTGCGACTTTATTGAATGCAGCACCTCTTTCTCACCAAGCCACGAAAGAGATGATGCAACAGGGATTAGGGGCCACAACTTTGGAGGAAGCTTTCGCTGACACTTATCCAGCTTACGAAAGGATGCTGGCAAGTGAAGACGCAAAGGAAGGTTCAGAAGCTTTCCTGGAGAAGCGCAGTCCTGTTTGGAAGGGAAAGTGAGTTGTTAAAGATTTGGGGCCGTGCCAATTCCATCAATGTTCAGAAAGTTTTATGGCTCGCTGACGAGCTTAACCTGAATTATGAACGGATAGACGCTGGGTTACAGTTTGGTGTCAACGATCAGCCTTGGTTCTCTAGTGTAAATCCCAACCGCACGATACCTACTATCGATGACAACGGTTTTATCCTTTGGGAATCTAATGTTATCGTTCGCTATCTGGCCAAGCGCTATGGCACTTCTGACTTTTACCTAGCCGACCTACGCCAAGAAGCATTGATGGAACAGTGGATGGATTGGCAGCAAACAACAGTGATGCTTGATCTCGGTCCCTTGTTTTTGAACCTCATTCGGACCCCAGAAGAGCAACAAGACAAAGCACTCATTGAGAGAACCAGCCAACAAATGATAAGGCATATGGCCATTCTCAACACTCATTTGAGCGATCGGGATTACATTCTTGGATCTTCAATGACTGCTGCAGACATTCCTCCAGGTGCAGCCGTTTATCGTTGGTACGCACTGGATGTTGAACATTCTGACTTCCCTGCTTTAAATGCTTGGTACGAGCGATTGCAAACCCGAGACGCCTACAGCCATCATATCATGCAACCCTTGAGTTAAGCGCGATGGTTTTGTTGTTAACAGGCGGCGGTGGACATGTCGGCGAAGGCGTCGCTAAAGCAGCTGCTAAGCGAGGGCTAATTGTAGTCGCAACCTATCGAGGTGCGAAACCTCCTGCCACAGCCTGCGAGTTGGGTGACACAGTTCATTGGGTCGCTTGTGACCTAACTGACAAAGACAGTGTTAAAAAGCTAGCAACGGCCTATGACATTCAACAATGCATCCATTGTGCAGCTGTCCCGAATGAAGCATTCGCTCGCCCAGATCCGCTTGGGGCTTTTGAAGCCAATGTTTCAGCGACTGCGAACTTGTTAGAGGTGGCACGGCTGAACGATTGGAAACGCTTTATCCTTGTTAGCACCGGTTCCGTTTTTCAGCTGCGCTCTATGAAGGGCGATGCCATTTTGGAAAATGAGCGACCTCAGCCACAAGACATCTACAGTACAACTAAGACGTCGGCAGAAATGCTCTGTCGCATGTACCGAACAGAGTACGGTATCTCTGCTTCAGTTGTTCGCATATCCTGGGTTTATGGCCCCCCCATCATTGCCCACACACTGACACGTGGGCCAATACCTTCCTTCCTTATTCGTGCCTTCAAAGGCGAGGCAATCGATGAAGGAGGCAGCGATTTTGCTGTCAGTTTTACTTTTGTTGAAGACGTCGCTGCTGGATTGCTCGCTGCTGCCAAAGCCAAAGTACTGAACCATCCAATCTACCATTTAGGACCGGGCCGAAACATCTCTCTTGGTGAGGCTGCGGCTGCAATTAAAATGGCTGTACCAGAAGCTTCGATTAAACTCGCCTCTGGTACAGAACCTTGGACAAAGTTCACGGCACTTCGTGATCCCTTAGGCGGCACCAATCTTTTTGAAGACACAGGTTGGCAACCGGCTTTTTCGATCAACAAGGGCGTTCAGCTTTATGCTGATTGGCTGCGCAAACGTTCTGAACTTTGGAGCAACTAGTTCAGCCACCAACGATGTCAGCAGCAACCATGTCAAAGAGTTCTTGAGTGACTTTGGGTCTTGTGCCGAACCACAATTCAAAGCCTCTGACGGCCTGATGCAGCAACATGTCCAACCCGTTAGAAGTGGCAAACCCTCTCGCTTCAGCAGAGGCAAGTAAATCAGTTTTCAAAGGCACATAAACGATATCAGATACGACAGCGCCATCAGCCATCTTGGAGATGTCAATCTCAAGTGCTGGTTGACCATACATGCCAAGCGATGTTGAGTTAGCCAACAAAGTCGCGCCCTTCATCAAAGCTGGCAAGTCGCTCCAAGCAACTGGGTGTACAGCGGACCCAAAAGCTTCACGAAAAGCCTGCGCCTTCTCAATCGTTCTGTTCACAACATGGATTTCTTTCAATCCACGTTCCAACAAGCCGTAAACCACGGCCTTAGCCGCACCGCCCGCTCCCAGCACAACGGCACTGGTGGATTTCTTATCCCACCCCGGCGCATTGGCATCGAGAGCGCCAATAAAACCTTCGACGTCAGTATTAGTGGAGTTTAGAGTGCCTGCCTTATCAAACCAAAGTGTGTTCGAAACACCGACTGATTTGGCTCTCTGATCCGGCGTGGACAGGCGTAGAGCTGCCTCTTTGTGAGGCATGGTGACATTAGCGCCGACATAACCATGCTCAGACAATTTCGAAACAAAATCCGCAAAACCTTCTGGGCTGATTTCCTCAATCCCATAGTGGCCTTCAATACCGTGTCTATCCAACCAATAGCCGTGAATTTTGGGAGAACGAGAATGTTTTGCTGGATAACCAATCACACAAGAACGCGGCGCTGAACTGCTCATTGTATTGTCCTAAGCCTGCTCTGTAACGATATCTGCCATAGCATCTACAGACACAAGGTAACCATTAACACCAAGGCCACAAACCAAAGCGGTTGCCGCGAATGTCACATAGGAATGATGGCGGAATGGTTCACGTTTGTGAGGATTGGAAATATGCAGCTCGATGATTGGTTGTTTGATCATGTTGAGCGCATCAAGGATTGCAACGGATGTATGTGTGAAGGCAGCTGGATTGATGATAATGCCGGAAACTGTCTCAATCGCCTCGTGTATCCATCCGATAATTTCGGCCTCTGAATTCGACTGACGAAAATCAATTTCGATACCGCGCTTCTGCCCTCTTTCTTCACACTGAGCCTTCAGTTGAGGCAAGGTTGTTGATCCATAGATATGAGGCTCGCGAGTGCCTAACATGTTGAGGTTAGGGCCGTTGATAATGAGTACAGGTTTCGTCACTTGTTTTGTCCTTTAGTGTAGAATGTATTGTTATTCGATTTCAAGACTGATCGCGTCTAGATCGCCAAACTTGACGGTTAGTTTTTGCCCCTGACGGATTGGTGTTGGCAGCGTCAAGGACCCAGTCAAAACGACCATACCGGGCTGCAATCTTATGTCACGAGCCAATAAACCGTTGACCGTATCGGCCATGATCTCAACAGGGTCTTTACGGTAAGCATTAGAGTAGACTTGGATCTCTGGACTATCGTCGATTGTTGAGCAAATTGACAGATCATCAAATGAGATTTCTCGCCAATTCTCTATAGGATCGCCTAAGACTGCAACACCGGCTGTTCCATTATCCGCGATACCATCGCGAGTGGCTATGCCGCGTCCTCCCGTGCCTGGTGCCCAACGGCTCGCCGACATTTCGATGGCTGGCATAAAGGTGAGACGGTCTCTTAGATCGTCGGCTGTGACGCTGTCCTTTGACGGCAAGGCGTCATCTAGTCGGAAGGCGATTTCGCTTTCTATCTTGGTTGTATGGCAGAGATCGCCTGATATCTTGCCGGATCCATGAAATACACGGTCCTCGAACAAGCGTCCGGGAATGGGGCCATCATGGCCTTCAAAGAACTGCACGGCTTCAACAGAAGCCCCAACCTTCCAACCAACCAGGTTGCCTGCAATGATTTCTGCCATCCTGTCTTGGACAGCAAAAGCTTCATTTCTGTCAGCCGGACCACGTCCCAATTCTGGTAAGGCGATGGTTCTGCCATTTTGCCAAGCATCAGCCAGACTGGTTGCCAATACCGCAAGTTCTTGACGCATAGTTTGAGGGCTCTCAATAGTTGGAAAATGCACTTAGTCAGACTAATTGGACTTATCGCTAACTACAATAAGAACTATTCTTTTAGTCACGATCAATGCTTCTAAGCGCAAGCCGGTGAATCAGATTGCCAGCGATGAATGTCAATATGCGGGTCAGTAGACAGACGACGGCGAGCCTCCTCCCACATCGCCCGCCACCGTTCCACAGAATTCAATTCTGAACTTGGATTTGAGCGACTGCGAGCAACGAAGTCTGGAAAATGCGCGCGACCAGTTGGCTGGCCGGTTTTGTTGAACCTTATATCGAAGGACCAACGAAAGCCGTCAGTCTGATTGTTCAGGGAAGAATGCGGTGTCAAAGGATGAAAGATAACAACACCTCCACTTTTAACTGGCAACGGCAGCGCTCGATTTTTGTCGATGAAACCATCCGCGATAGCCGTCTGTTTCAAAGGGCAATGTGGAAGAATATCGGTTTCTGGTTCTTTGGGAATTACCTGGAGACAACCGTTTTCTATAGTCGCGTCTGTGATGGCGCATCAAACGGTAACCATTTCAGTTTCATCGGCTTCTTCTAAGGCAACACCACGATCTTGGTGCCAGTCAGTAGATGTAATATGCGCGCGTATCTCATCTTGGTAGAGGTCGCGCGCAGGCGGCTTAATACGGACATGCTGGATCGGGTTTGACGTGATCTCCGGGCCTATCAGTTGCTCAACAATATCTAGTAAGTTTGAGTCTCTAATCATGTTGAAAACAGCGGGCCCAAAGTGCATTGGCGTATCTAACTGAATGCGGTCACCTGGCAGTGAGATATCCATCGGCTGAAACCAATCGCAACCCGCCATATAAGCTTCCAAAAGCTTGCCAAAGAAATCGAGGTCTTTTGGATCTTTCGTAACACGCCCTTCCGCCAGCCAATCCGCGTAGAGATCATCAATAAGATCACTATACTCAGCTTTTAAAGGCTCAATGATCCTTTGTTGATCAAAGACATTCTCAACCACCAAGTAGCCTTGGCGGTCAAAAAAATCGAGCTGTTGTTGAGTTAGCATCGGTGCATTACCTCGATTGAAATTCTAAAACCATTTTCTGCAAGCCTGCTTATTAGTCAATGGTAGGTTACCTCAGCAAAAGTAAAGGTGGGGCTCAAAACTCATCACCGTTAACTTGTTTACTGATGATGCATCATTTGATTTTTCAGTACCTACCTCGAAGAGGCAAAGCCGCCTACAGCACCTCTATCTTATCACGCTTGAAATCTGCCTGGGACAGGTCCTCTCCATTCAACACCCGCGCCATCCGGTGGCCAGAGTAGACGGCTGCTTGAATGAGACCAGGAACAAGTGCGTCACCTATCACGGATAAGTTTTCTTCAGGCATATGCTTCTTAAGCTCGGTAGCGAGGTGATTATTAGGAAGTCGAGCACCGACAAAAATCAAGCTATCAAAAGCGATAGAAGTCTTACGTTCACCCGTGTAGGCGCAGGCGAAATGGACACTTGAACCTTCAAACGCTTCGAACTCCTCATTCACGCGCCAGTCGACACCAAGAGAAGTAAGCTTCTTAACTATCTTGGGCTGATCGAGTGTGAAGTCTGTCCAGGCAGCAATCATTGGGTGAGGTGTCACGATTGTAACTTTGCATCCCTGAACTGCCGCAACTTCTGCCATCAGACTGCCCATGTAATTATGCTCGTCATCGTAGATCACAACAGAGCCAGACAATTTGGTACCATTCATAATGTCGTCTGGGGTAAGCAACCTGACATCTTTTGGAGTATCAACCGGGCTCAACAGGCAGCTGCCAACCATATCGGAACGCCAAGTTGATCCTGTGGCCAAGAAAACATGATCCGCGCCAAACTCTGCGATTTCTTGAGCCTCCAAAGCTTGGCCGTAAAAGATCTCAACATTAGCCATTTGCTGTAGCTGATATTCACGGTAGTAGCGAACCCTCGCCCAAGCCGACAAACCAGGCAAAGCACTTTCTTTGTTAACACGACCGCCGAGTACTTTTTCAGCTTCAGCTAAGGTTACTTGATGCCCAGAGCGCGCTAAAGTCAAAGCCGCTTCCATCCCTGCTGGGCCGCCGCCCACGATAAGTACAGGCTTGCCCTCGACCTTAGTGATTTTTTCAGGGTGCCAACCACGCCGCCACTCTTCAGCAATTGTTGGGTTTTGGGTGCATCGGACGGGGATACCGTAGGCATCACAAGAAACACAAACGTTGCAACCAATGCACTCTCGAATGTCTTCAACCCGGCCCTCCTTGATTTTATTGGGCAAGAATGGATCCGCTATTGAAGGCCGAGCAGCACCAATGAAATCTAGAGTTCCACCTTTAATGAGTGAGACCATTTTATCAACTGAGGTAAAGCGCCCAACGCCAACAACCGGCTTAGAAGTCACTTGCTTAACAAAGGACGTAAACTCTAACTGGAAGCCTTCCTCAGAGAAACGCGACGAGGCTGAATCTGACGGCCAGCCAGCGATGTTAACATCCCAAAGATCCGGAATTTCAGCAAGCATTTCAACAACATCCCGACCTTCACCATCAAATCTCATGGCTTGAGCATAGGAAGTTTCGTGGACCGCGAAACGAATGGCAACAGCACATTTGTCACCTACGGCTTCTTTGGTATCAGTGAGAACCTCTTTCAACAAACGAACCCGGTTTTCCAGGCTGCCACCGTACTCGTCGATACGTTGGTTTGTGCGTTTCGACAGGAAATGACTCAACAAAGAAAGGTCGTGTGCAGCGTAAACATAGACGATATCATAGCCAGCTTGCTTAGCCCGCACGGCAGCTTGCTTGTGTCTTTTCCTGAACTCGTGAATGTCTGACAAATCCATAGCTCGGCCCTGCGCCGGAACCTCTAGCCTTAAAACTGGGAGATCAGATGGACCGAGAACAGGAAGGCCTGATGATAGGTTTCTGGAGCGTATACCGCCGTGAGCGAGTTCTATTGCACTAAGCGAACCGTGTTGTTTTATCCGCTCGACTTGCTTTGCGTGATGAGGAACGTCGTGATCACTCCAAATCCTGTCCATTGGATGGTTGGCCATATCTGCATCAGGCCCGATTTCGGTGATTTGCATAGAAACAACACCCCAGCCGCCTTCTGCCTTCATCTCTCTAAGGGCGATAGAACCGTTGGGTTGCGTGTGGCCATGACCAGTCGCGTGCGGAACCGCATAGAAACGGTTTGGCGCTGTTACGGGCCCTATTTTCACAGGCTCAAAGAGAATCTTGTGTCGAGGATCAATCATGCTTTCATCCTTATGCCGTTGGGGTCAAAGAAGGGTCGAAGTTGTACGTCAGCAGCATAGTGCTGACCAGCGATTTGAACAGTGAAACCGCCAGTCTTTACCCACTGCGCACTAACGCCGTCCAGGTGGCTGACGGAGGCAAGGCCAACCATTTGTTTAAGCCGGAAACCCCATCCACCCGAAGTGACGAAACCAACTTTGATTCCATCTTTCCAGATCGGTTCATTGTGAATGAGGTAAGGGCCATCTTCGGCTGTCAGTTCAGGCACGGCAATCGAAACAGTTCTCGACTTTGTTGCAATGCCTTGCTCTCTTTGAGCCACTAGTGCTTCCCGGCCAAGAAAATTTTCTTTGCCTAAATCAACGGAAAACCCAAAGCCTGTCTCAAAAGGCGTGTCATCTTCGCCAATGTCATGGCCAAAGTGGCGGAAACCTTTTTCAAGCCGGCAGGCATTCATGGCGAACATACCCATGTGCTGCAAACCACAAGCTGAACCAACCTCCATCAAGGCTTCATAAACAGAAGCAGTGAATTCTGTCGGTAACAAAAGCTCATAACCCAGCTCTCCAAGGAAGGACCGTCTGATCGCCCAGCCGCGTGAATAAGCGATATCGATCTCTCGAGCAGCACCGAATGGGAGGGCACCATTTGAAAGATCATTGCTCGACAGAGCTTGAAGTATCTGCCTGGATTTTGGGCCCTGAATTGTCAAAAGAGAGAAAGCAGAAGTCGCGTCAAAGATTTCGAATTGCCAACTGGGGTCTGCTTGAGTTTCCAGGTAATAACGATCACGGATTTGGCTAGGATGCCCTGTAATCACTAGGAACTTTGTTGGAGCCAACCGTGTCACTGTTACGTCTGCCTCAATACCACCATTGCTGTTGAGAAATTGGGTGTAGACAGAGACGCCCTGATCAACATCCATCTGCGCGCCGCAGACATGGTTCAAAACCTTAACCGCATCCGGCCCTTGGACGATCAACTTGGCATACATGGAGACCTCAGTATAAGGCCTATTTTCCCGTCTGACATTACCGAATTAGCGATGGATTTCCAGTAGGATCAGTTATTTGCAACTTTTAGGGTTGGATATAGCCAATTTGGCATGGTTTCACGCCCCATTTCTGGGTTTTG